>CALMGO010000339.1 GCA_937863625.1 uncultured bacterium | reverse complement strand
CAAGATACCCGTTGAAACCGTGTCGAATATGGACCAGGTAGCCGCTTTCGCCTGCCCCCAGTGAGGTCTTATTAGGCTAATAAACCTTGACAGTGACCGGTCTGCTCGGTAAATTTTCCGAGTCCACTATGGCCGATGTCATTTGCGCGTAGTGACGATTATGACCCGTATAGTCACAAATCCCCGAAAGGAGGAAGCAAGTGGACCCTGTGGAAAAAAAGGTTGTGGAAATAGTCAGCGAGCAGTTGGGCGTATCTGCCGATCAGGTTTCGATGGAAACCTCTTTTGTCAATGACCTTGGCGCCGACAGCCTCGATACGGTCGAACTCGTTATGGAATTTGAAGATGAATTTGATATCAACATCCCGGACGAGGACGCCGAGAAGATCCAGACCGTTGGCGAGGCCGTGAAGTACATTAAGGAACACGCCGCTTCATGACCAATCGGCGTGTCGTCATCACGGGCCTCGGCGCGGTAACGCCGTTGGGCCTGGATGTCAATTCAACATGGCAGGCGCTCCTGGACGGTGCTTCCGGCATTGGCCCTATCACCCTTTTTGACGCGGCCGAGTTCAGCACGAGGATTGCCGGCGAAGTCAAAGAGTTTGAGCCGGGAAACTACTTCGACGTCCGGGAGGCCAAACGCCTTGACCGCTTCGCGCAGTTTGCGATGGTCGCCGGCATTGAGGCTGTAAAGGACGCCGGCCTGGATTTTACCACCACCGACCCCAGCCGCGTCGGCGTACTCGTCGGCTCCGGCATCGGCGGACTCGGTGAAATCGAGAGCCAGCACACCCGCCTCGCCGAACGCGGCCCTGCCAAGCTCTCGCCCTTTATGGTTCCAAAGCTCATGATGAACGCGGCCAGCGGGCAGCTTTCCATTCATTTCGGCCTCTATGGCCCCTCGATAGCCGTTGCGTCAGCCTGCGCCAGCGCCACCAACGCCATCGGCGAAGCCATGTGGATGATAAAGCGCGGCGATGCCGACGTCATGATTGCAGGGGGTTCCGAGGCCGCCGTTACACCGCTTGGCCTCGGGGGCTTCTGTGCGCTAAAGGGCCTTTCGACAAGAAACGACGATCCTGCCCACGCCTCGCGTCCTTTCGATGCCGGACGTGACGGTTTTGTCCTTGGCGAAGGCGCAGGCGTGCTTGTCCTCGAGGAGTACCAGCATGCCCGGGCGCGCGGCGTGCCCATCTACGCTGAACTTGCCGGTTACGCCTCCACCTCCGACGCATATCATCTGACCGCGCCCGAGCCGCACGGCGTGGGTGCTGCAAAGGCCATGAGCCTGGCGATTGCCGTTGCCGGACTCACCCCCGACAAAGTCAGCTACATAAACGCCCACGGAACCTCCACCGAGCTTAACGACGCCATGGAGACCGCCGCTATCAAGACCGTCTTCGGGGACTCTGCGCCGAAGGTCGCGATATCAAGCACCAAGTCCTGCCTCGGACATCTCCTTGGCGCCTCCGGGGGCGTTGAACTCATCGCCTGCGCCCTCGCGATGAAGAATTCCATCGTTCCGCCGACGTCCAATCTCGAAACTCCCGATCCAGCCTGTGACCTTGACTACACGCCACTGGTTCCTCGCGAGATGCCCGTCGACGTCGCGCTTTCCAACTCATTCGGCTTCGGCGGCCACAACGCGTGCCTCGTCATCAGGAAAATCGCCTGACTTGACCCTCCATGGGCGGCGTGTGTATGATTTGACTTGAGTCCCGCCGAGTTTAGTTACGATATAACACCGTTACCACGCTGTCTGTACGGATTGCGAAATGACCGAAGAAGAAAAAGAAAACACTGAAGAAACCGTCGAAGGGGCCTCTTCTGTCGAAGAGACCTCTGTCGAGGCAGACGGTACGGTAATCACCAGG
>CALMGO010000338.1 GCA_937863625.1 uncultured bacterium | reverse complement strand
CGCTGGTGCACGTGGACGGCGACGTGGCGTGGGTGGATATTGCTGCGGCGGACGGGGACACGAGCGAGTTCTGGGCTATCGAGGGGAGCTACACGCGGTACAACTCCATATACGGGGCGTATATAGGCGGGAACCTCTACGGGATGCGCGCAGGCGGCGCGATAGGCGACATAAGGCTGCCTGACGGCATGATAGGGCGCGTGCAGGCGGACGCCAACCATGAGAGGCTGTGGAACGTCGGAGACGAGGAGTCGCCGCTTGTGACTCCGGCGGTGTTCTATACCGCGTCAGATGCATTTGACGACAGGCTGACGCCATGGGCGGGAGAGGTGTCGTTTTTCGGGAAGATAACGAACACGGTAGGCGACGGGATATTCGGGCAGGTTTATTCAGGCGTGAGCTTTATAGGAGAGCTTCCAGACTCTCTTATCGGGGGTCCGGCAGGCGTGACCGGCGGCGGAAGATTCCACTACATCGACGTAGGAGAAGGGCTGCAGGTAACGACATTTTCGACTGTAAACGCGGCTCCGGGTCCGGATGGAGAACTGGCGAGCGTCGATACTACGATCGGACTTTTTGCTGCATCGGGGATATACACGGGCAGTTACATAGAAACGGTCTACTGCTCGGGCGTCGGCAACGGGATATACGGCGACATAATAGCGGAAGAGTCCAGCCCGAATGTGGATACGCCATATAATATCGTAACGATCCGCGCGACAAACGGCGCGGCGATAGACGGCTCAAGCAGCCCGTACGGTGCGAGCGTAATAGACGCCGGCCACGTCGACAATCACCTCTTTACGGGTGGTACGCTGACCGGCGTGGTAGGGACGATAAGCGTGAGTGGGGCGGGCGGCGTGATTGACAGCGTGGCAATAGACGGGGTGGGAGTACACAGGGTAGTGATGTCGGGAGGCACGTCTGGGATGGTGAATAGTACTGTCCTAGCGATAGGCCAAGACGGCATCGACAGCATATCGATAGACGGGCCGGGGATAAGCGGGTCACAAATCGTAGCCAACGGCCCCGGAGGGTCGATAGCAACAACCGGACGGGACGGGATTATCGAGGACACATGGATACAGATGCTGTCAGGGCTGAAGTACCTGGACACGAACGCGCTTGAAAACGACATCGTCTACATCATAACGCTCGGCGGGGTGAGCAAGCTGGATTACATCCACGACACGCTTTTCGCCGCGGGCGGAATCCGGACGATAGACGTCAAGTATGACATCACCGACAGCATGATACAGGTGACCGGGCCGCTCAAGTCTTTGACGGTAGGCGCGGATGTCATAGGCAGCGACATAGAGGCAGTAGGCTTCTTCGGGGCTATAGGCACGATCAACGTCAAGGGCAGCATGATAGCGTCTACGATCTACTCGATCGGGTCGATAACGAAGGTCACCGTCCGCGGGGACATGGATGCGGACGTAACGGCTCTGGGCACGGACGGGCGGATGACTGCACTGGTGTACGGCGACGTGACGGGCACGTGGGATATAGGGCACGAACTGCGGTCGCTGACGACGCGCACCGGCGGGAGCATCGCAGCCGACATCACGGCCGGGAGCATAGGGACGATCAGGAGCGGCGCGGATATTTCCGGAGACATAGTGTCCGGCGGCAACGCAACCAAGATATACGCCATCGGGAATATCTCCGGAGACGTGACGGTACTGGGATCCCTGGGGACACTGCAGAGCCGCACCGGAAGCATACTTGGCGACGTGGACGTAACAGGCGACGCCAAGGCGATCAGAGCGGGCGCCAATATAGGGGCCGACGCAGCGTCAACTGTAGAAGTAGGCGGCTCGCTCAGGATCATGTCGACAGGGTCGAAGGCCGTGGCAGGCGAGGTAAAGGCAAGCGTCACGGTAGGCGAGGATCTCAGGAGTCTCAGCGCGACCGGCCGGATAACCGGCGACGTGACCGCGGGCAGCGCAAGCAGGATATATGCAGGGGCGGACATCGCGGGCGACGTTGCGGTAACGGGCGACGCACGCAGCATATACGCACAGCAGGATATCACAGGTCTCGTGACGGTGGGAGGCAACCTCGGGACGCTTGCCAGCAGATACGGCGGGATCCTCACAAACGTGAGCGTGACCGGCGACGCAAGATCGGTGAGGACCGGAACGGATATCGGCATAAACGCGCTGTCGACGTTTAACGTGGGCGGGACGCTCAGCAAGATGAGCGCAGGCGGCGAGATCGTAGGCGGCATCAACGTGACCGGCGTAGCAAGCCGGATATACGCGGTTGACGACATATCGGGCGCGCTGACGGCCGGTTCTTTCGGGACGGTGTCAAGCCGTCAGGAGATCACGGGGGACGTGACGACTGCGGGCGATGCTCGTACGATAAGCGGGTCGCAGGGCATATCGGGCGACGTAACGATAGGCGGAAGCCTGAGGAGCCTCAGGAGCACGTATGGCGGCATAACGGGGCTCGTGGACGTGACGCAGGATCTGACATCAGTGAGGGCCGGAGGCACGATAGGCGCCGGGGCGTTTACGACGTTCAGCGTGGGAGGCGACCTCGGGACATTGAGGTCAACGGGAAACTTGTCGGGATCGCTCACGGTTGACGGGGACGCGCGCGGGATCCTCATAGGCGGTCAGCAGGCAGGGGATCTGGGCGAGGTCATATCCGTCGGCGGGAACCTGAGGGCGCTTAAGGTGGGGTTTGCGGTCACCAACGGCGACCTTCTCTCAAACGTCACGGTGACAGGCGACCTGACAACCACGTATGTAACGGGCGACATCATCGGCGACCTGAGCATCGGCGGATATGCGAGGTCCATCACGGTTGACAGGATATACAGCAGCATCACGATAGTCAGCGCAGCAGACCTGGTAACAACCATCTACAGCGCGGCCAGTATTTTCCATGCGGCTGACCCCGGGGATGCGCCTATCGATTACTGGATTGAAACTCCCCCGGGCGGCACAACGGGGTCGTTGACGATGGTGAACGGTGACGTGGTAATTTACGACGCGACATCCTAAGACGAAAGGCCTTTGTCAGTGGAAGAACTCAAGAGTAAGGACGCGCAGAGCGCGGAACAAAAGGGGCAGATCAAGCTTGACGCAAGCGCGGCGGAGACGACGTATTCGAACTTCGTGCTCGTGGCGGCAGGCCCGGAGGAGATGGTGCTGACGTTCGGGATGCGTGCGGCGGACGACGCGAACGTGAAGATAAACGACCGCGTCATCCTAAGCCCGAAGAACGCGAAGAGGTTTCTCGCGGCGCTGTCGCAGTCGATGAGGACGTACGAAGAGCGGTTCGGCGTGATAGACGCGTCTTTTCCGCAGGCGAAGGAACAGGCGGGCAGTTAGTACAGGCATACAATAAGCATGAACAGCCGACGCGGGTGGCAAGACGCCCGCGTCGGTTTTTTTGAGTGACAGCAAGGAGCATACGTGTCCGAGCACACCGACAACCGGAAGCGACTGAAGATGCTGCTGGTGGCGGTGGCGTTTTTCGGCATGGTGGGCGGCCTTTACGAAACAACATTCAACAACTACCTGGCGGACATTTTCAAGATAGGCACGGAGCAACGGGGGGCAATCGAGTTTCCGCGGGAGATGCCGGGGTTTCTGGTAACGCTGGTGGTAGGGTCGCTGGCGGCGCTGGCGCTGAACCGTGTGGGATTTGTGGCGATGGCGCTGGCGGCAGTGGGGCTGACGGGTCTGGCTCTGGCGCCGGGGCACTACGGAGTGATGCTTGTCTTTATGG
>CALMGO010000337.1 GCA_937863625.1 uncultured bacterium | reverse complement strand
C
Organism: uncultured bacterium; assembly: GCA_937863625.1. Taxonomy (GTDB): domain Bacteria; phylum Planctomycetota; class DG-23; order SLPQ01; family SLPQ01; genus CALMGO01. The sequence goes on along the minus strand of CALMGO010000337.1, from coordinate 3,946 downwards.
CGGCGTCCGCGGACAAACGCTTGAGCGCAAGATGCAGATTCTAATAGGCAACCGAGTGCTTTACCCTGACGGCACGGTCAATTCCTTCGTGCAGAAGTACCTGCGCGACAAGGTACTCAGACTCTTCACGTCCACATCGAGAAAGACGGCCAAAGCAACGCAAGACAGCAAGTAGCACCCCGAGCGCTTTTCCCATAATGTCCCAGCAGGCTATCTCTATGCCGCTTGCGGCCATTGCCTGCGTCTGCCCGGCTATCTTGTACGTCCCGACGAGCATCCGCTCGACGAGCCGCTCCACGTCAAAGGGGTCCTCCCCGACGACCCACTCCGAGAGCGAATGCCGCACATGCGCCGCGACGACCTCACCGTTCATCGGCGAACACTCACCCCAGCCCGTCACCCCCGCATCGGTCTCGACCCTCACGAGAACCGTCGGCTTCAAAAGAAACACCTTAACATCCGTTATCTTCAACGCGCTCCTCCTTTTCTCGCCCCGCCGCTTTCATTCTCCCCCGCTCCCCACCTCGGTCACCCCCGCGCCGCCCTGAGAACACTAGTATTACGCGCGACCAGGGACAGCGACTTGACACATAGTCATAGTCTTTGTATAATACATGCTTCCCGGGTGAAGAAAAGCCCTGCACAATACACTGAGGAAATAGGCACAGAAGGGGGGCATTCATGCTGAATGTGCGTGAAATTGGCATCGATGAACTCAAGCCTTGGGAGAGCAACCCTCGCGACAATGACACCGCCGTGGACGCGGTCGCGCGAAGCATTTCCTCCTTCGGCTTCAACGTTCCGATCCTCTGTGACGCGAGCCTGACCATCGTTGCGGGTCACACGAGATGGAAAGCCGCACGGAAGTTGGGACTGACGCAAGTTCCGGCTATTGTTCTCGACCTCTCTGATACTCAAAGGCGTGCGTTTGCCGTTGCTGACAACAAGACGGCAGAGGTCGCTGAATGGGATATTCCCAAGTTGCGCGACATCCTCAGTGAACTACGTGAAGAGGAGGTCGACCTTGAGAACCTCGGCTACAGCGGCGCCGAGTTGCGGAAGATTCTCTTCGATGATACGCTTGAAGACGCACTGCCTGAACTGTCAGAGAAGACGTTGACCAGAGTAGGAGACCTCTGGGTTCTTGGCACACACAGGCTGTTCTGTGGAAACTCGGCCGATGACGGTGCGCTCGCGGTCCTCGCGGAGGGACGGCAAGTCGATCATGTCTTCGCAGGGCCACCTTGCTTCAACCAGAAAGGACTGGGCTGTTGGGACAGCTACCCGGCATACCTGCAGTCGATGAGGCAGGTCATGCTCGGCTGCCTCGCCGCGCTGAGGGACGGCAGCGTGCTCGTCTGGAATATCGGCAATGGCAGTGCTGATGGTCACGATCACTCCGGCCATCACTCTGTGCTGTTGGAGGACTGCGGTCTGCGTTATCTCGACACGATTGTATGGAAGAAAACCGGCGCTAATTTCAGCATACCAAGAAACTGCCATATTCGGCGTAACAGGCTGTACTATCCTGCGTTCGGCTGGGAAGCGCTACTCGTCTATCAAAAACCCGGAGACATGCCGAAAATGTCAGAGGCAGGCCTACAATACATGGCGTCTTATCAGACAAATGTATGGGAGATATCTGCCGTGACACGGCAACTTGAACAATATGGGCACCCTGGCGTCTGTCCGGTGGAGGTGCCTTACCGCACGCTCCTGGCATACACGATTCCTGGCGCAACAGTCCTGGACCCTTTTGGCGGTTCAGGCACGACTCTTATCGCTGCGGAGCAGACAGGACGTGAGGCGTTGCTGATGGAGGTTTCACCTCGATTCTGCGATATGGCTGTCAAGAGGTGGGAAGGTTTCACAGGCAAAAAGGCAGCCAGATTGAATTCGTAGCCTGACCTTTGGGGGGCACTCTATGGACCATGCGAAGAAACTCCAAGTCGAAGTCGCCTTTGCCGACCGCAAGGCGGCGGTGCTCGCGCCGTCGACGCTTGAGTGCTTAAGCGGACTTCCGACCGTGAACCTCACCGCCGGGTGCGCGCACAACTGCCTTTACTGCTATTCGCGAGGCTACAGCCAGTTCCCAGGCGAGAACAAGGTTGTTGTGTACGCGAACACCTTCGAGAAACTGCAGGCGGAACTGCCGCGCAAGCGCAAGAAGCCCGTCGCCGTCTACTTCAGCCCCTCGACGGATGCATTCCAGCCGGTGGATGAAGTGCTGCAGCTCGGGTACCGCTGCATGAGGTATCTACTCGAACACGACGTCGGGGTGGCGGTACTTACCAAGGGGCGGATACCTGAGCGGCACATGGAGCTTTTCGCGGCTCACTCCACTCTCGTCCAGGTCCAGGTGGACGTGACGACACTCGACGAAGGGATAGCGGCCGTCTTTGAACCCTATGCAGCGCTACCGGACGTGCGCATCCGACAGATGGCGCGGCTCGTCAGAGCAGGTGTGACGACGAGGGCGCGGCTCGACCCGATACTACCGGGGATTACCGACGGCGAGGCAGACCTTGCAACGCTCGTCGAGAGGATCGCAGAAACCGGCGTAAAAGAAGCAACCATCGCAACGCTTTTCCTGCGCCCGATGATAACCGGCACACTCCGACGCAACCTGTCGTCAAGGCCGGATCTCTTTGCGCGTCTCATGAGTGAGTTCGAAGACAGCAGGCCACTTGCGCTTCACGCGGAGAAGTCGCGCGTCGTCTCGCTCTCTGTCGCAAAAAGGCAGTGCATCTACTCATTCTTCCGGAGCGCAGCCGCGCGGCACGGCATTTCTGTCCGAGTCTGCGCATGCAAGAACGGCGATATGCCGTCCGAGTCGTGTAATATCGCAGGGAAATGGACAAAGCCCCATGCCCCCGCGCAGACTTCCTTGTTTAGTGTGCCATAGTCAAAGATTAGGAAAGCGTTTTGTATGCTCGATTCCGCACGGTTAACTGCGGTTCGTTTGATGCTACACTGGCATGCAGAGAGGGGCAGACAGATGGATTCAAGACGGTCACGCTTTGAAGAGAAACTTTCCTGGTTTAAGGCAGAGGAGAAACCCGAAGCGGTCCTCGTGGTGGCCGATGACGCTGTACTCACGAAGATAGTCGTCGCATGGCCGACGGCGGCAGTCGAGCGCAAAACCCTGTCTATCACGCCTTCCACGGATAGTGAACACGAATGGTGGCAGTGGCTCTGGAAGAATACACGCTATTCACAGGCTGAAATCGCAGAGAGAACCGGCGTCCGCGGACAAACGCTTGAGCGCAAGATGCAGATTCTAATAGGCAACCGGGTGCTCTACCCCGACGGCACAGTAAACTCATTCGTGCAGCGCTACCTGAGGGAAAAGGTGGTCAGGCTCTTCGAAACCAAACCGAAAAAGACTGCCAAGGCAAAAGCATAGTTGCGCCACGAGCCGCACCGGGCCTAAGTCTCTCCGTTCTCGTCAGGGCTCGTCCTCTCATCTATTTCTCCGCTTTTTCGGCATCCTTGACTGGAGCCTTAGCGCCGCCTCTTTGCATGCCTTCCATGTGCTTTTCGAACGTCCCGGGGGCTACCGCGTCGGTTATCACCTCGGCGCCTGCGGCTTCGTCGGTGCTGATGGCCGCCAGCGCATCGGACTCCCGCGCCACGTGCGGCGTCAGGAAAATCAGAAGCTCCGTCTTTGACTTGTCCTTTATCGTCCTGCGGAAGAGCGCCCCCAGTATCGGGATGTCACCCAACAGCGGCACTTTCTTTATCGTATCGGTAGTCTTGTCCTCCATGAGGCCGCCGATTACTATCGTCTGGCCGTCGTGAATGGCGACCCGGCTCGTCGCCGAACGCTTTGCAAAGACCGGCGCGGCAACCGTCTCCGATATTGCCACTGTGTCTCCGGTCAGCGTCGATATCTCCGGCGCCACGTCCATAATCACCAGGCCGGACGAGGAAACGGTTCCCTTTC
>CALMGO010000336.1 GCA_937863625.1 uncultured bacterium | reverse complement strand
CAGTTGCTCGACGCACTCAAGATCGCCGGCCTCTACGACAACACCGTCATTGTCTTCACTTCCGACCACGGCGACGAATTTTACGAGCACGGCATGATAGGCCACGCGCAAAACCTCTACAATCCTTCACTCTGTGTCCCGCTCATAATACGATGCCCCGGCATGAGGCCTCGCGCAGTGTCAGCCCGAGTGACCAATGCCGCCATTATGCCGACTCTGATGGAGTTTTTCGACCGGCCGCAGATCGAGCATTCCAATATCTTTTCGCTCAAGCCCTACATGACCGGCGCGTTGCAAGGCGACCGCAACCTCACCGACGTCCTCGCCAACCTCGCATCGACGTATAAATACATCGCTCCCGGCGGAGCGACCGTCATAAAAAGCCCCGCAGGCGCTGAGATCTATGACCTCGTCGGCGACCCGGGGGAGATGACACCGCTGCCGCATGACGAGTCGCTCATCGAACGTCTGGCAAAGACCATTAACACCTCAGAGCAGTTCGCCCGACTTGACGGCGTCGCCTATCCGCTCACCAACCTCCCGCTCATGCGCGCCCAGGGCCTCAACCCCGACGGCACGTTCACGATGCCTGACGGCGGCGGGAGAAACTTAAGCGATGCGGAAAAAGCCCAGATGCGCGCGCTCGGGTATCTTAACTGACGCTTGCCACTCGTCGGATTATGCCGATAATCTCACGGAACGTCGACGTGACATCTCGTCGATCGTATGCAGCCGCGGGATTTGCGAGGAGAACCCAGTGAGCATGTATTTTTCGAGCCTCCCTGTCATCGACACTCACGAGCATATCGGTTTCGTCTACAAATGGCGCCCGGAAGTGATGGGTCTGCTTCACCTGTGTCTTGAGAGCCACTACATGATGGCCTCCATTGCCTCCGCGGACGCCAAAGCCGCCGGCCATGAATGGCAGGACGAGGGCATCTCCCCATGGCACGAGGCTATCGAGGCCAAAGGCATCCTGTCTCCCGAGAGTTACGAGGCCTCCATGCACTGGATCATCGACCGCATCCCGCTTATCGCGCAGACAAGCGATTGGAAGGCCTTTCAATACACGCTGCGCGACCTCTTCGGAATGGAGGATTTTGTCCTTACCCGCGAAAACTGGCGCGCCATCGACGAGCGCGTCCGGGAGAAATACCACGATCGTGAAGCGTGGCACCGGGAAATCCTCGAACGCGCCGCTGTAAAGACCGCCTTCTGGTGCTATGGCAAGCCGCTTCTTGCGCCACCATGTCGAGGCGTTCTCGATATTGCCGGCTTCGCAAATCACCCGCGTGCGAAGGTGCAGTCCGCAGCCGAACTGCGAGCCGCTTTCGATGCGTACGTCGCCAACGCGGTCGCCGACTACAATCCCGTCTCCATGAAGGTGGGCTTCGCCTACTACCGAAATATCGCCATTGCCCCCGCTCCCGAAGGTGACGTCGACGCCGCACTGGCCTCTCTCTCGCCGGAGGCGCCCCTTCGCCAGTCGCGCCTGGTCGATGACTTCATTCACGGCGAGGCCGCGCGTGTAAGCGCCGAACGCTCCCTCCCCCTCCAGGTTCACACCGGTACGCTCGCCGGCAACGCCTACGAAACGCCGCTTGGCGGCTCCTACGCGGTCAATCTCGAACCCTTTATCACGCGCCACCCCGGCGCGAAGTTCGACATCTTCCATGGCAGTTTCCCCCAGTGGGGCGAGGCCGTCACTCTCGCGCGCAAGTATCCCAATGTCTACCTCAACATGTGCTGGGTCCCCACGCTGTCTGAGTCCATGGCCCGCTCGATGCTTTCGGCCGCTCTTGACGCCGTGCCGATCAACAAAATCCTTTTCGGGGGCGACGCACATTCCCCTGAAATGGCCTACGGCATCGTTGTGCTCTTTCGCGAAATCCTCGCCGACGTCCTCGCCAGGCGTGCCGCTCCTCCTAAACTCATGCGCGGCGCCGCCGAATGGATACTCCACCGCGGAGCTTCGGAGCTTTACCGGATTTCCATCTGAGCCGACGCACTCGTCCCGCGGCGGCAGCGGTAGCCATAACCTCTCCCGCCACAAAGCTTTAGCATAAACGCGTCAGTGGGATATTCTACGCCCTGCGCCCTGTCTATATCCAATACAGCATGACATGAGTATAATACAGGCATCAAAGGAGCTTATGCGTGCGTGTTGGCCGGATAGCACTGAGTGTGTTCGTTGCGGTCGTGACAGCGGCGGCTTTCTGGCCCGCGGCTGTTAATGCCGCATTGGCACATGATTCGGACGCAGACCATTACTTCTCAGGCTGCATGACAGGTGCCTTTTATTCGGCCAGTCTTTTCCATGCACCGGCTCGCAACCTGACACACACTATCCGGACTGCCCGTTTCATCGCGGCGTTGCCCGGTTTTGCCTCCGTTCGCGGCGGCCTCATGAGATTCTCTGCTTTCCCGGCCTTCCTCCGAGAGGCCGATACCGCCACTTGCGATTGCGCATCACCTGCCCTGTTTCACGGCGTCCTCATAGTCTAATAGAAGCTTCAACCGCATTCTGTCGCGTAGGTTCTTGCACCATCGTGCAACGTTGCCTTTGCGCGGCAATCCGACCTTCCGGCGAAGGGCCTGCTGCAATTGTGCGCAGTCCGCCGGCGATCGGCAGAATCTAACAGCTCGGAGGAAGTACAATGAAACCCTCAAAAACTCCCAGTGTCTCCCTGGAGACTCTGCTCGCACGCGCCAATCAACTACTTGACAGCGGACAGCCTGAAGACGCCTTAAGACTTCTTGCCCCGTGCCACGACTCGCCCGCCGTCCTTAATGCCAGGGGCGTTTGTCTGCTTCGCCTCGGTTCGGTCGCGGCCGCGCTTCCAATGTTTCGCCAGGTCGTCTTCCCGGCGGGAGCATTCTCTATCCCGAATGATATTCCCTCGCCTTATCAGGCCAATTACGTCACCGCGCTGCTTCTCATGGGCAACTTGTCAGCTGGTATCGACCTTCTCGTCGAGATACCGGACCATTATCATCCCGCCGTCCGGCTGCTCGACCTGGCTGTCGCCCGTTGGAGAAAGTCCCTGCCCTGGTGGCGGCGCCTGATGCTGCCGCTCGGGTTTTATCCCGAAACGTCAATACCTCTCGACTTCCCTCCGGGCAACCTGGGCATGCCCAACTCTCATGACCTCCCCCGGCCGATTGGGCGTGCCGCATGAGAGACGACACTGTTTCGCCCGAACGAAAGCTCTGGCGCACTATCCGCAACCGCCTCGTGGCGGGGATGCTGGCCCTCGTGCCGCTCGCGGTCACGCTGATCGCGATGCGACTGGTTCTCGGGTGGATGATGGGGCTCTTCAAGCCCTTCGTTGAGAAGGCTTCGCTTCTCCTGACTTCCGCGTTGGGCATGGAACACGTTCGTCCGGAGCTGTTGCGCGCCATCGTGACTGTTGCATCCATCGCAGGCTTTCTCCTGTTGCTCTACGTCACAGGCTCACTGGCACAGGCGGTATTTGGCCGACGGCTCATCCGGGCCGGCGAGACACTCCTCATGAAAGTGCCTCTCGCCGGCTCAATCTACTCGGCGGCCAGGCAGGTCATCGAAGCAGTCACCTTGCCGACGCAGTCTGCGCTCAGCACCGTCGTCCTTGTCGAATTCCCCCGCCGTGGCGCATGGTCGGTCGGTTTTCTCACAGGCCCTCTCCACCAGGCTTACGCCGACGGAATGCTAAAGGTCTTCGTTCCCACCACACCAAACCCCACCACGGGCTTTTTTCTCATCCTGCCTGCGGCCGACGTTCTCAAAACCGCCATGAGCGTTGAAGATGCGTTCAAGATGATCATCTCCGGCGGCATCGTCTCCCCCGCAGATATGAGCACGTTACTGTCGTCCCCAGGCCACCCTGACACAAACTCGCAGTTCTCTTCCGGCGGTCACAAGCCGGTTGCAGACACCAACCGCGAAATTGGAGGATGACCTGCTCTGT
>CALMGO010000335.1 GCA_937863625.1 uncultured bacterium | reverse complement strand
CGTGCCCGCCACGTTGTCGCCGGGCATGACCATTTCGGTGCCCTCCGGCAGCGCCACGTCGCCGGTCACATCGGTCGTGCGGAAATAGAACTGCGGGCGATAGCCGGTAAAGAACGGCGTATGGCGGCCGCCTTCCTCTTTCTTGAGCACGTATATCTGCGCCTCGAAATGCGTGTGGGGCGTAATCGTTCCCGGCGCCGCCAGGACTTCGCCGCGCTCAAGGTCGTCTTTTTCGACGCCGCGCAGCAGTACGCCTACGTTGTCGCCCGCCTGGCCTTCGTTGAGCGTCTTGTTGAACATCTCGACGCCGGTCACGACTGTCTTGCGGATCTCCTCGCGAAGACCGACGATTTCCACCGTGTCGCCGACGTGGACTATCCCGCGCTCTACCCTGCCGGTGCCTACCGTGCCGCGGCCCTTAATCGAGAAGACGTCCTCGACCGGCATCAGGAACGGCCTGTCAAGGTCGCGCGTCGGAAGCGGAATGTACGCGTCGACGGCGGCCATCAGTTCGTCTATGCACTTGCCGGCCTCGTCGTCCTTGCCGCCCGTTTCGAGCGCCTTGAGCGCGCTGCCGCGGACGATCGGAATGTCGTCGCCGGGGAAGTCGTAGCTGCTCAAAAGCTCGCGAAGCTCGAGCTCGACGAGCTCAAGAAGCTCGGGGTCGTCAACGAGGTCAACCTTATTGAGAAATACGACCATGGCCGGCACGTTCACCTGCCTGGCCAGAAGGATGTGCTCGCGCGTCTGAGGCATCGGGCCGTCGTCCGCGGCGACTACGAGGATGGCTCCGTCCATCTGGGCGGCGCCGGTGATCATGTTCTTGATATAGTCGGCGTGACCGGGGCAGTCGACGTGGGCGTAATGGCGGTTGGCGGTCTCGTACTCGACGTGCGCAACGTTAATCGTCACGCCGCGCTCGCGCTCCTCTGGAGCCGAGTCAATCGAGCTGAAGTCGCGCACCTTGTTCTTGCCGACGGTCGTATGCGCAAGCCTCATCGTTATGGCCGCGGTCAACGTCGTCTTACCGTGGTCGACGTGACCGATCGTCCCGATGTTCAAATGGGGCTTGGTGCGCTCGAAAACCTCCTTGGCCATCTCCTATTCCTCCAAAAGGTTCTAATTCTTTTCTCTTGCCAGGCAAATCTATCTGGAGATACGAATTTCTCTATCCGACATACTACAAAGTGGAGCTGCTGATGGGATTCGAACCCATGACCTCGTCCTTACCAAGGAAGCGCTCTACCGGCTGAGCTACAGCAGCCCTTGCCCCAACGCAGCACCCTTGAGGTTGGAAAACGGCTAATTCTAACCCTATCTCAAAGGGTGTCAAGCGTTTTCTTGGCGATTTTACACCAAAACGTCGCCTCAAAAAACATGGAGCGGGCGATGGGAATCGAACCCACACAACCAGCTTGGAAGGCTGGGGCTCTACCGTTGAGCTACGCCCGCCGCCTGACGCCTCCATCCGACCGCCAAACCGCCGTCCCTCGGCCGGTGACTAAATAAAAAATGGTGGGGAGAACAGGATTCGAACCTGTGAAGGCATTGCCAGCAGATTTACAGTCTGCCCCCTTTGGCCGCTTGGGTATCTCCCCACTACTATCTCTTGGAGCCGGCGGTGAGAGTCGAACTCACAACCTTCCGCTTACAAGGCGGATGCTCTACCAATGAGCTACGCCGGCACAATAGACGCCCGTGAACCGGGATAGACCTGTCTTTATACCTTTTGACGCGAAAAAATCAAGTGACTTTTCCCCGTTTCGGCGCAATTCATGCCGCAAAGGTGCTTCTGCAAGCGCGCAGGCCGTTGAGGCGACGCGCCCGGCTCGAAAGTGGGCGCATAGAGGGGTTCGAGCCGCATGGCTACGTCGGCATTTGCCCGGAGCTCAGGCGGACGGCGGTGCCGTATGCCATGACTTCTGCGGCGTTTTCCATGATGCCGGATGTTGAAAAGCGGGTGTTTATTACCGCGTCGGCGCCGAGCTTCTCGGCCTCTGCAGCCATCCTGCCGAGGGCTTCTTCGCGGGCCTCTGAGAGCATCTCGGTGTAACCGGTTATCTCCCCGCCGACTATCTGGGTAAAACGCGCCATGATGTCGCGGCCGAAGTGTTTGGCTCGGACGGTATTGCCGCTTACCATGCCCAGAACCGCTTCTATCTCGTAACCCGATACAAAGTCAGTATTTACAACGATCATGCCGGACCTTTCACCTTTGGGTTGCCGTCTCGCCCTTTGACACGACTGTATCGGCAATGAGCGTCACAAACGAAACTTTTTCGTCCTTTCGGTAGACCCATTGCGTGGACATGCCCCAGCCGCCCGCCGCGCGCAATGTCTCATCCGGCTGCCCGTAGGCTCTTAAGACCTGCTCGCGGTTCATCCCGACGACGATCTTTCCGGAGGCCGCCAGGTCTTCGAGTTCCTGCGCCTTCTTGAATATGTCGCTCTGGCCGAATTCCTCCCCCCGCCACCATTTTCCCTGGTAGAAGATGAATCCGAGCTCGCGAAGCTTCTCGCGCGCCTCGGCGTTGGACGGGTCAAGCCCCGATGCGGTCTTGAAGGCGGTGCCTGCCTGTTGCGTGTCGTCGAGGAAGTAGAGAATCCGGTTACCCAGGCGGATCCATGCCTGAGGGTCTTCTTTATCCATGGAGGCCTTCTCTGCCACGAGAGCCCTCAGGACGGCATTTCGATACTGGCTGTATGCCGGGTAGGTCTCGCGCGCCTTCCGCGCCAGCGCATAAAGCCGCGTGTAGTCGTTCTGATCGATGGCCGCATATTCCACGTCGAGGCCCTTTGAAGTCAGACGGTCGTAGTGGACTCCCGGCCCGAATATCTCGCGCGCTTTGGCGGCAAGCGCATAGTAGTCCGCTGCGGATTTTTCGGCCCTGCCTCCCGACTCGATGGCAAAACCGTCTTCGATGAGCTGCTCGGCCAGCGTGGAGCCGGGAAGGTATTGGTCGGCTTTCGCGGCCGCGTCGTAATACGTCGTGGCTACTCCTGCGCCGCGCGCCTTGATAAAGGAATCAACGCCCTTGCGAACGTAGAATTCCCTCAGGCCGGGATTGCCGAGGATGGTCTCCACCTTGTCGGCTATGGAAAACCGCCCCTCGTAGTCGCTTTCTCCGAGCGAGGCGTCCTCCCGTTTGAATGCCGTCACAAACGCCGCTTCCGCGAGTTTGCCGAGCATTTCGTCTTTGAGGTCGTTGGCGTGCCGCCTCGCCCAGAATCCGACCTCAGTAAGCTCGCCGGGCGTGGCCGCGGGGTTCTCGATTATCCGGCCTACCTTGTTTCTGAAATCCCCCACCGGTTCGAGGCTGAGCACCTTCACATAGAACGTGTCAGTCGCCTCGCGATACGCGGTGACGCCCTCAACCCTGAGCGCCCCCGTTTTTATCAACTCGTCGAAATCCAGCCTCGGCATTACGTCCGGGTCGATGAGAAACAGGACGAAACTGCCCTTGAGGACAAGCGTGTTATCGATCCTGCCGCCGTAGAGTCCGTACGTGACGATGTTGACGCCTATGTCGAGGCGCGAGGGATCAAGGTCCGAAATGGAGACGTAATCCGGATCGTCCTCGAGCCTCGATGCGACACTCGTCGACCCG
>CALMGO010000334.1 GCA_937863625.1 uncultured bacterium | reverse complement strand
CTCGACATACTCTCGAAACTCCGCGCAGGCACGGCGGTCGACGTGAAGATACTCGACACCGAGGAGAGCGACGAGCCTGTTGACCAGAGGCTCGTGGGCCTGGCGCGCAGCCTCGACGGCAGGATACTGACGACGGATTTCAACCTGAACAAGGTCGCGCAGGTGCACGGCGTACAGGTGATAAACTTAAACGACATCGCGAACTCTTTGAAACCCGTTCTCATCGCGGGGGAGACGATGAAGGTGGCGATCATCAAGCAGGGCGAGTCGGCCGAGCAGGGAGTGGGATACATGGACGACGGCACGATGGTGGTCGTCGAGGACGGGCGTTCGCGGATAGGAAAGACGATCTCGATAACGGTGACGAGCGTCCTGCAGACAAACGCCGGCAGGATGATATTCGGCAAGCCGGAGGCCAATCACCAATGAAGAACCCCGTAGGGCTCATAATCGCTGCTGCGGGCTCCGGGACGAGAATGCAGAGCGCTACGAGAAAGCCCTTTCTCGACCTCAACGGACAGACGATACTCCACCGCACTCTGGAGCGTTTCGTCGGCACCGGCGGCATAGTTCAGGTGATACTCACGGTCAACGCCGAGGACTACGCGCGCAAGGACGAACTGCTCATGGAGAAACTGCCCCTGATGCTGACCGACATCGTGCCGGGGGGAAAGACGCGCACAGAGAGCATCGCCAACGCACTGGCGGTGCTTGACGGCGAAGTGGAGATCGTTCTTGTACACGACGCAGTGAGACCCTTTGTCAGAAGCGAAGTGATACGTGGCGTGCGGGATGCGGCAGTCGAGTACGGCGCTGCAATAGCGGCCGCGCCCGTCAAGGACACGATAAAGCGCGCATCGGGTGCGGTCGTGACCGAGACGGTGCGCCGCGAAGGGCTGTACGTGGCGCAGACGCCGCAGGGATTCAGGCGAGAAGTCATCCTCAAGGCGTACCAGAAACGGGGGGCTGCGGAATACACCGACGACGCGGAAGTCGTGGAGAAAACGGGCGCCAAAGTGGTAATTGTCGAGAGCGGACACGATAATTTCAAGATAACGACGCCTGAAGACCTGGTCATGGCTCTGGCAATTGTTGGCAGTCAAAGGTGAACGCAGGCATTTTTCGTGTAAAAAAACGTTGCATTTTGCCGATAAGCCGGTGATGATGTTGCACTGCACCGAGGGAAATACCTTTCCAAGTTGAAGGGAGGAGGATTATATGCGGTCCAAGGGGACGATACTGGTCGGGGCGATACTTGCGGCAACTCTTGCCGGGATAGTGCTTGCGCAGAGCTATGACCCCGGAACAGAACTGACGCTGGTAGAAAAACTCACAAAGGCGCGCGACGACTACAAGGCGTCGCTGACCGAGCTGTACAACTTCTACCTGCGCAGCGGCGACGCGGGCAAGTCCAACCGCGCTTACCGTGAGCTGAAGGCGTTCGGCTCGATTGAAACTTACGAGTACGCGACGGGCACCGCGGGTACTACCGGGCAGGGAGCGGTGAAGGTCCTCGAGTACAATCCGGTTGCCGACGACTACTACACCGACGGCGAGATTTTTGCCGGCAGCAACCGTAAAGCCACGCGGGACTTGGCCTTAAAGCGGTTTGAGAAGATTTTGACCGCATGGCCCACCAGCGACAAGGCCCCTTCGGCGGCGTTCCAGATGGGCGAGGTCTATGCGGGCCTCTACTACCGCGACTATGAACTGGCGGCCAAGTATTACATGAAGGCCTACGAACTCGACCCGGCAACGTCGCTTCCGGCGCTCTTGGAGGCGGGCAACATGCTTTACAAGGTGCAGCGTTTCGCCGAGGCGGTCGAGGCTTACAAGCTTGCCGTGAAGGGCTCCAGGGACGTGAAAGTCCAGGAAAAGGCCCAGGCGCAGTTGGACAAACTGGCAAGAATGGGTTACTGAGAAGATTCGTCTCTGAGCAAACCAGGGGCCGCCCAAAAGCGGCCCCTTTTAATTTTACGGCGGAATTACGCTGCGTCCGGGGCTGGTTTACGGGTTTTGAGGGCCGCACGTCATGCGAATAGGTCACGGGTTTGACATTCATCCGCTTGTCGCCGGGAGGCGAATGGTCCTGGCGGGGGTGGAGGTGCCGGGCGAGGTCGGCTGCGCCGGGCACAGCGACGCGGACGTAGTTCTTCATGCGGTGACCGACGCGATCCTGGGCGCATTGGGGATGGGCGATATCGGCGAATGGTTTCCCGACACTGACCAGGCGTACAAGGACGCCGACAGCAGCGAACTCCTGGACCGGGTTGCCAGGCAAGCCACCGCGCAGGGGGCGGACATCGTAAACGTGGACGTGACGATATACCTCGAAAGGCCCAAACTGGGTCCGCTCAAGACCGCGATGCGGGAGCGTATAGCGGGGATTCTCGAGATTGACGTCTCACGGGTGGGGCTCAAGGCGCGTACATTTGAAGGTTTCGGCGCGATAGGCGAGGGGAGAGCGGCGGCCGCGACGGCTGTGGTGCTTTTGGAATCCGGCAGAGACCGGGAGGAGTAAAGGTCAGTGATGAGTGCAAAAGTCCGGGTTCGCTTCGCCCCTTCGCCGACGGGGTATCTCCATATCGGCAACGCGCGCACGGCGCTTTTCAACTATCTTTACGCCCGCCACACCGGCGGCGCTTTTGTGCTGAGGATCGAGGACACCGACGTCGAGCGTTCGAAACGCGAATATGAGACGGCGCTCGTGAAGGATTTGCGCTGGCTGGGGCTTGAGTGGGATGAGGGGCCCGACGTCGGCGGACCGTTCGCGCCGTACAGGCAGAGCGAGAGACTCGGCATTTACAACGAGTATCTCAACAGGCTCATCGGCGAGGACAAGGCATATAAATGCTACTGCACGGGCGACGAACTCCAGGCGAGGCGGGACGCGGCAATGGCCGAGGGGCGCACCCCCGAGTATGACGGGCGCTGCGCCAGGCTGTCGCGCGAGGATGTAGCGCAGTTTGAAAATAGCGGCCGCGCGTTCACGTACCGCTACCGCGTGCCGGAAAAGCAGGTTATCGTCAGGGATCTCGTGAGAGGCGACGTGGAGTTTGACACGGCGCTCATCGGCGACCCCGTTATCATGAAGTCCGACGGCACGCCGACATTTCACTATGCTGTCACGGTCGACGACGCGCTGATGGAGATTACATGCGTCCTTCGGGGCGAGGGGCACCTGCCGAACGCGCCGATCCAGGTCGTGCTGGCGGAGGACATCGGATTTGCGGCGCCGGAATTCGCGCACATGTCGCAGACGCTGGCGCCGGACGGGGGCAAGCTCTCCAAGAGGCGCGGCGCGATGAGCCTGGGGGATTTTCGCGAGAAGGGTTACCTGCCGGAGGCGCTCGTCAACTACATGGCGCTTTTAGGATGGTCTCCAGGCGGCAACAGGGAGGTCTTGAGCCTGGCCGAAGCGGCGGAGCTCTTTGAAGTGGGCAACCTGACAAAATCGGCTGCGTATTTCGACCCGCAGAAATTCGCCTATATCTGCCGCAGGCACATGCAGAGCGCCGAAGGACAGTATCTCGCCCGGCTGGGACGCGCGTTTCTGGACAAAGAGGGGCTCGCGGTCGATGACGAAGCGCTCGCGCGTCTGGTGGAGATGGCGCGGGAGCGGATGGAGAAGCTTGAGGATCTGCCGGCGCTTGTGCGGCAGTACACGGGCAGGTTGGAGCTCGATGCGGACGCGCGCACGGCGCTTCAGGAAGAGACGGCCGCGGGGGTGCTTACGGACTTTACGGTGCGGCTCGCGGCGGCCGGTTCGGTGGACGAGGCGGCGGTAAAAGCGGCGTTCAAGGCGACGCAGGCGGCGACCGAGACCAAAGGCAAGTCGCTCTACATGCCGGTGCGGGCCGCGCTGACCGGGAGCACGTCAGGCGCGGAG
This sequence comes from uncultured bacterium, assembly GCA_937863625.1. GTDB lineage: Bacteria > Planctomycetota > DG-23 > SLPQ01 > SLPQ01 > CALMGO01. Next base: position 1,130 of record CALMGO010000334.1, on the reverse strand, counting down.
ATACTCGAGATAATGCCGATACTCGGCCTTGAGGAGGTGCTTTCGAGGCTGGAGGGGGCGGCTCGAATGACGCGCGGCGGCTAATTGTTTCTTATTGATACAGCAGGGTTTAGGCGATATAATACTATCTTTATTGATGAGTCAACAGAGGTCCCTTGCCTCGCAGCCGCCAATGACTGGAAAAATGCGCCGGACAACGCCGATTTTATGCCTGTTACTGGCAATTGCCGCGTTTGTTGGCTGTAGCTGGACCGGCCGCGGCAGGCAGGCGACCTTCATGGATACGCTCCAGGCGCAGCTGTACAGTGAGGACCAGGCGACGGCCGACCGGGCGGCGCTGGTGCTTCTCTCATCGGAAACAGAAGAATCCTTCCGGATACTTCGCGCGGCGCTTAGTCCTTCCAACTCGGTAACGACACGCGCTGCGGTCATCAAGGCGTTTATCACGCAACGGGACAACCGCATAAGGGCCGAGATGACGGCGGCGCTCGGAGACAAGAGCGACACCATAGTCGAACTGGCGAAGACCCATCTCTGGAAAATAGTGGGCTCGGATGTCGCAGGCGACCTGCTGGTGATTGCGCGGGATGCGTCCCGCGGGACGAGGGAGCGGGTCGCGGCGCTCACGGTGCTGGCGGAGGTGGGTTCGGCGGGTTCGGTGGAGGGGACGCTCGACCTTCTGGACGACAAAGACCCGCAGGTGGTGGCGGCGGCCGTGACGGCGCTGCAGAGAATAACCTATCAACCCTTCGGTGACGACGCCGAGACGTGGCGCGACTGGTACAGGCAGAACAGGAAACTCACGCGGGAGCAATGGCAGCGGGTCGGCAGCCGCTACTTCACGCAGACCGAGGAGTTGAAAGGCGAAATAGCGGCGCTTCAGGCGGAAGTCGGCACCGGTGAAAAGGAAATGGCCCGCGTCTACGCGCGCCTTGTGGATCTGGGTGTTGAACTTCAGCGCTGGGACATAGTAATCGAAGTGCTTGATACGGGCCGTCCGATAGAGGCTCAAATATATGCGGCGGAGGCTCTCGGCCGTTCGGGCAAGGTGCCCAAGGCGGTCGGCAAACTGATTGAAAAGGCCAAGAGCCCCGATGCGCGGCTGGCCAAGGCCGCGATTGAGGCGCTGG
>CALMGO010000333.1 GCA_937863625.1 uncultured bacterium | reverse complement strand
TCTGTGTTCTAGTGCGCGGGGGCGAGGGTGTGGGTGGGCGCATGGGCAGCTACGCAGCCCCGCAGCCCGACGCGGCGCGTACGTAGCGCGTGTTAATCCCGGAACAGAAGTGAGCGCTCACTAACTGGAGAAGGCTCTTGTGCCGGGGGCGGCGCCGTGGTATCCTCGTGCGGCATGAGCAGACGCGGCGGGCGTCCACGAGAGCCAGACGAGGAAAACCACGGTGCAGACGGCAAGCTTGATGAAGGCGGCAGGGAGCACGGGGCGGTCAGCGCAGCGCGCGGGCGGCCTTAACGGCCATGTCGAGGCGCTCGGCGGCGGCGTCAGCGGCGTGCATGAGGCCGATGCGGTAGTCGAAGTCGGCCTGGGAGATGGCGGGGATGAGGAAGCTGTCCCCATAGGCAGCGTCCGACGCCCGCGACGCCTTGCGGGCGTCGACGAGTTCGCGGGCGGCGGCGTGGCGGGCGGCGTCAAGGGCGGCGAGGGCGGACATGGCGGCGTCAAGGGCGGCGGCGTGGCGGGCGGCGGCGGCGTGGGTCCGTTTGGCTTGCGGCATGGTGAGACTCCTTCGTGTGTGCCCGGACGTGGGAAGCCGGTCGGGCGTCGGCTGTCGGGGCGTGTCGCCCTCGATCTGCCTCCAGGGGACCACAGCCGCGCATTCCGCACAATTAGGTCAGTGCTCACTGACCTCGGATTCGTGCCGTGACGCGGCCTTCCCCCGCCTCCCGCGCGCAAGCGCGCAGCACGCGCCCCGTCCTCGGGGTCGGCGGCCGGCCGGCGCAGGTCGCCCCGCGTCAGGCGCAGGGCAAGGGAAACGAGCGCGCAAGCGCGTCACCAAAGCAGGAGGACCCGCGAATAGGGGCGGGGGCCAAAGCGTCGGGTCCCATCGACGGGTCGTGTGTGTCTCCTCCCGCCCGATTAGCCCCCAAACATGGTAATCCACGGTCCGATCCGTCCCGGGTCCCATCAAAAAATTCTTCCGTCGTCGAATCCTCCTCCGGCGAGTATCTCCCCGCTCCGTCCTCCCTTCCCCCGGATGATGCTCCTCTTTCCCACTACAAGAAGCCGAATCTGTCGAAGGTCGGCAAGGACAAGTTCGGCAAGATCATCCCGCACAAGCGCTCCGAGGCGATCGCCAAGAAAATCCCCGTGTGGATGTCCGGCGGTTATACCCTCAACGACATTGCGTTGTACCTGAACGTCCGCCCCGGCCACCTGAAACAGCATTATCATACCGAACTTGAGCGCGGCATGGTGCCGGTCGGCATGCAGGTCACGGAGCATATCGTGAAGCGCGTGAAGAAGTCCGATCGCATGGCTATATTCTTCGCCAAGTCCCGGATGGGTTGGAAGGACGGAGATTCAGCCGGCGACCCCCTGCCGTTGCTCAACATCAACATACACCTATAATGGCAGATGACCTGTACAAGTATCAGCGGCTGCGGGACCTGATACCCAGGGATTCCCCGCTGCACGCAGTGTACGGGCCGCTGGAACACGGACAGTTCACGCAGGACGAAGTGGGGCGCAATCCATTGATGGCCATCCCGATGCTGGCATTCATACCGGCGTATACCGGGCTGAAGGCGATGGGTGCGTTCCCACGTGCCCGGTCCCCGGCCTCGCTTGATGAAATGGCGGAAGCGTATCGCGGCGTCGGCCGGGGTCTGATCGATGCCGCAGGAAAACTGAACTTCTAATGGGGGCCGGCATGGGCGCAGATTATAAGCAGGTGGTGTCGGGCAGGAACGTATTCCATATGTCCGAAAAGATGCAGGGGTCCATCGATCGCGTACTGGATGCCTGTGCCGGTGAGGAGCCTTCCCGCCTGGAGCAGTCCCGCGCGGCGAACGACCGCCGGAATCGCCGGATTCGGATGCGCGAAGTTCTGTACAGGCTCGTATTCCTCGCCCGTCGCGAAGGCCGGGAGGAACTGGCAGGCAGGCAGCGCCTGGAAGCGGAAAGGGCCTTGGATGGACATGCCCCCCACTGACGACGGATCGGTCCACATCCCCGGCACGGGGAAGCAGCCGGGGTCGCCGGTACAGGCCGACGGGGTACATTACTATCCGCCGGGACCGGTGGCGCGGGCATTTCTGCTGGATGATTCGTTCATATCCGGCATACGGGGGCCGTTCGGGTCGGGCAAGTCAACCGCCGTCGTCATGAAGCTGATCAAGGCCGCGCAGAGCCAGCCCCGGTCCCCTGATGGGTGGCGGCGTCGTCGCACCGCGATCATTCGGAACACGTATCCTGAACTTCGCACCACCACGATGAAGACGTGGCATACTTGGGTGCCGCAGCACATCGGTAAATGGCGGGAAGCTGGCCCCCCGTGCCACCACATCATCGACCCGGTAAACAAGCTCGACTGGGAAGTGTTCTTCGTGGCGCTCGATCGTCCCGATGATCTGGCGAAACTGCTATCGATGGAACTGTCGGACGCATGGGTAAACGAGGCGCGTGAAGTGCCCAAGGCAATCATCGACGGCCTGACCGGGCGCGTCGGGCGCTATCCCGCCATGTGGCAGGGCGGGTGCACCAACGCACAAATCCTGCTGGATACCAATCCGCCGGACACCGACCACTGGTGGTACATACTCGCCGAACGCGATCAGACCAACGAGCGCAACCGGCAACTCATACAGTCGATGATCGAGGCCGAGGCGGAACTGCTCGCCAAGCGCGTGCTGCGCTCCGACCAGAGACTTTTCAGCTTCTTCGCACAGCCGTCAGGCCGCTCCCCCGAGGCCGAAAACGTCAGGAACTTACGTGCCGGGTACTACGAGTTCCTAATGGCCGGCAAGGACAAGGACTTCATCAAGGTATACGTGGACGGTGAGTACGGGTTCGTCATGGACGGGCTACCGGTGTTCCCCGAGTACAAGGATTCCTTCCACATGCGCGAGTTTGCTATTGTGCCCGGTGCCGGGTTGCGTATCGGCATGGACTTCGGGCTGACCCCGGCGGCTGATATTTCACAACGTCTCGGCAACGGCATGTGGCTGATTCATGACGAGTTCGTATCGGAACGCATGGGGGTAGTCACATTCGCTGAGGAACTGAAAAAGAAGCTGGCGCGCGACTACGCGGGCATCAAGATCATATCCTCACGCGGTGATCCGTCCGGGGACGCCGTGACCCCGGAGGAAAATACCTGCTTCCAGATACTCGGCGCGGCGGGACTCGTCACTTACCCTGCTCCGACGCAGGACCCGGTGCGGCGGCGTGAAGCCGTGGCTTACCTGCTGCGAACGGTGGTAGACGGCGAACCTGCGATCCGTATTCACAAGCGCTGTTCCGTCCTGCGTAAGGGGCTTTCAGGCGGGTATCACAGAAGGCGTGTGCAGGTGGCCGGCGACGTCAAGTATCGGGACGTGCCCGAGAAGAACATGTATTCACACGTATGTGAGGCGCTGGAATACGACTGCGTATCGGCCGGCGAGGATCGGTACGTCACGCAGTCCCAGGAAAGTCGCGAGGGCAAACGCCAGCAGTACGCGGATGCTGATTATGAAGTGTTAGGAGGATGATATGGGCATCGGCAGTAGGTTAAGGAGGGCATCGACTTTCCTGAGTGACCCCAGCGGGCAGTATCGAGCGGCGCTCGATCTGGGAACCAAGGCGGCAGGGAAGGCGCAGGATTATGTACAGGGTGAATTGTCCGACCCCGCGGCGGGGTCCAAGATCGCCTCTGACGTACCCGTCGTCCCCGACACCCTGTTTAACATCGGTGGGGCCGACATACTTGCCAATCAGGCCGCTGACGCCAAACGGCGACGGCGCGGGTATGCTTCCACAATCTTCGCCGGGAATTCGGGCACACCGAATACCGGCGCCCGCACACTTCTAGGAGGAGCATGATATGGCATTCCTATACGTCACCGAATACGCCGAACAGGCGCGCGATCCGAACGGCATGCCGATATCGGCCGGCAAGGAGCCGGCGCTGGCGTCAAACCGGGCCGCGATCGCGGTGGGTTCCACCGACTTCGGGCCGCTCAATGCAAAGACACGATTCGTGCGGCTACATGCCGACGCCATCTGTTCGGTGCGGATGGGAATCGGGGCGCAGACCGCCGTCGCCACCGACGCCCGGTTCGCGGCCAATCAGACTGAATTCCGATCGGTGGCGAAGGAAGACATCGCCAACGCGAACGGCGTGCACATCGCCAACATTCAAAACACTTAACCCAAGGAGCCATTCATGAATACAGATTTCCTGCCGCCTGCCGTTAATTCCAGTTCCGTCGCCGATCTGATGGCGCTCGTACGCTTCCTGTCATCGAAGAACCACAAGCACATCGTCGAGGAGGTTCACGCGGCGACGGCCGAGTACGAGAAGGCTAAGGCCGAGGCCAGTGAAATGGCGGCCAATGCTCTAACGATGTCCGGCGCGGCCTATGGCGAGAAGCAAGCCGCGGAAGCCATGAAGGCCGAGGCCGAAAGGCTCAAGACCGAATCCGAGGCCGGGGCCGCCGCGTTCCGTACCGCCGTCAAGTCGGCTCGTGAAATAACCGACCGGGCCGAGGCGCGTATGGCGGAAGCGGACCAGCGCATGCGCTCCATCAATCAGGAATTGGATGCGCGCGAGAACTCGCTGCGTGATCGCGAGGCCAAGGCCGCGGAACTCATGAAATCGGCCGTCGCCATTCGTGACGAAGCGGCGGCCAAGATCGACGCGCTGCGGGCAGCGACCGCCTGATGGAACTCTGCCGTACCGGTGAGTTGATGAATCCACGAAAGGTGGAGGACGCCGGTGCGCCCGTGACCCCCTCATTCCTCCTGCAGGAAGACGGCTTCAAGATACTGCAGGAGGACGGCAGCGGCATCCTGCTCGAATAACATGCCTGATCTCAAAATATCGCAGCTTCCCGACGGCACCCCGGCGCAGGGGTCAGATGAAATTCCGGTTCAGCGCGGACTGGGGAACGCGCGCATCACGGTGGATGATATACTGGCACTTTCTCCTTCCGTCATTCCCGGCCGCGATGGTGAGGACGGAGAAGATGCCCCGGTCATTCCGGGGCCGCAGGGGATTCAAGGGCCAGCCGGCTCCGATGGTGTTATTGGGCGGGATGGCTTATCGATTCCGGGCCGGGATGGTGAGGATGGTGAGGATGCTCCAATCATACCGGGGCCGGCCGGCGCAGCGGGTACACCGGGTACCAATGGCACTACAACCTTCATCCTCCGTCAAGAGGACGGTGAGGACGGACGGGATAGTTTTGTGCCAGGGCCGCAAGGAATTCAAGGGCCGGCTGGTAGCGGCGCTGGTTCTGATCCTTCTTACAGTCCTGGAAGTTTTACAGTCTCAACAGAAACGGAGAAGTTCCTCTGCAATCGTCTAAAGCTCGCTACGACACAGCGAATCACACTAAACGGGACGGGGCGGCTTGCGCTGCTTAACTGATGGCTGATCTTCTTGTAGATACTCAAGGCGTTCCGGCTAACCCTGCCGCAGGACAGGGCCTGTACTGGTTCGACACCACGGGCTTGATACCGTGCTACAAGAACCAAAACGGGGATATCTTTGCGCGTAGCGAGAACGTTGCCGTTGCTGCACAGGGGCCTGGATTCGCGGCGGATACCTATCTGACGAATAGCGACATTCTGATTCCCTCCTTCGGTCTCCAGCCGAAGACATTGTTTCGCTGGACGATCTCGGTGGCGAAGACCGCCGCAGGTGCGGCTACGCCGATCTACCAAGTGCGCATCGGGGCGAACAGAACTACCGCGGATACCTCAAGGTTGACTCTAACGGGGCTGGCACAAACCGCGGCGGCAGATGTTGCGCTCATCAACATCTATCTAACTGTTCGTTCGAATGGCGCGGCGGGAGTCATGCAGGGCACCTGCGAGCTAGATCACCAGCTTGCGATAACTGGATTCGCAAACAATAACTCTTCAATCGTCGAGGGCACGGGTGCCGCCTTCGACATGACCAGTCTTCCTGGTCTATTCATTGGCATCTCAATCAATGGGGGCGCGTCTGCGGCATGGACTGTCACCCAGGCCCGTACGGAGGCTAAGTGGTAACATGGCAAAAGTCCTGCATGTATTGACGAAGGGTGTTCAGCCGGGCAACGACATTACGCAAGTTCAAATCACTTGCGATGTGGCAGCAAAGAATGACGCCGGTCTTGAACTGAACGTGGAACTCTACCCGCAGCTCATCCTTCGCTCCGGCGGCGTTCTCAAAACTCCTGCCGTCCTGAATCAGGAGCTAATGGCCGACGTCAAGGCTTACTTGGCTGATGCTTATGGTATCTCAGGGGCCTGGGCGGCAGAAATTCTGTATGGTGGAGTAACAACGGCAGTTTAACTAAGGGGCGATCATGGCAGGCACAAAGAAGCGAATCGCAGGGCCGGCATTCATTTCGAACGCGGCGGCGGACATCTACACCCCGCCGGCCGCGACGATCTTCACGGTACTCAAGCACATTCATGTAGCCAACGTGACGGGCGTGGCTGCGACCTTTTCGCTCTACATCGGCGCCACGGGCGGATCGGCGGCCGGGACGGAAATCTTCAAGAACAAGTCGGTCGCAGCGAACGATGTCTACGATCATTACCTCGACCGAAAGATGCTCTCGACCGACTTCCTGTCCGGCATCGCAAGCGCGTTGAACACTCTTACCATTACGGTGGATGGCGAGCAGGTGGTGGTCTGATCATGATGGACTCCCGCGCGAAAGATATTTATGATCGCCAGCAGCAATTGGAGGGCGATCGCGCCGTATGGGACGCGCACTGGACCGAGATCGCCGAGCGCGTCCTGCCGCGTCAGGACGAGTTCACCAAGAAGACCGTGGTGGAGGGACGCAAGAATACCGAGAAGATTTTTGACGCCACGGCGCTCCTCGCGCTGGACAAGTTCGCATCCGCCGTGGACTCGCTCGTGACCCCGGCCACGCAGCAGTACCACAAGCTGGACCCGGAGGACGAAAGCCTAATGGAGGACCGGGAAGTCCGCCTGTACCTGGATGAAGTGAATAAGATCATCTTCCGCCTGCGTTACCGGCCGATGGCCAACTTCTCGTCGCAGGCACATGAATGCTACATCAGCCTCGGGGCATTCGGTACGCAGGGAATGTTCACCGACGACATTCTTGGGGTCGGCCTGCGGTACAAATCGATCGCACTATCCGAGTTGTACATAGCTGAGAATCAGGCCGGGATCGTGGATTATGTGCACCGCAAGTTCCCGTTGACTTGCCGGCAGGCGATGCAGAAGTTTAAGGACAAGTGTCCAGAAAAGGTGATGAAAGAGTATGAGCGCCACCCGTTCAAGAAATTCGACTTCATACACTGCGTGGCTCCGGCTGATGAATACAAGCACGGAGCGCAAGACTATCGGGCGTGGCCATGGCGTTCTACTTACATCTTCCCCGAAACCAAGGAGTTCATCAGCGAGTCTGGCTACCGGACCTTCCCATATTCAGTATCGCGGCACGTGACCGCCCCGCGCGAGACTTACGGCAGATCGCCGGCCTCGATGGTGCTGCCGGACATCAAGTCTCTGAATGAGATGGAAAAGACGATGCTACGTGCGGCGCACAAGATCGTCGATCCGCCCCTGCTGCTCTTCGGTGACGGTATACTTTCCGCGTTCAACGCGCGACCCAATGCCTTGAACTATGGTGGGGTGGACGCCAACGGCAAGCAGCTTGTTGTGCCGTTGCAGACCGGCGCACATCTTCCAATCGGCCTTGAAATGGCGGATCAGAAGCGTGGCGTGATTAACAGCGCGTTCTATGTGACGCTGTTCCAAATTTTGGTGGATAACCCACAGATGACGGCCACCGAGGCCCTTCTACGTGCACAGGAGAAGGGGCAGTTGCTCGCGCCGACCATGGGGCGGCAGGAATCCGAATTTCTCGGCACACAGATCGTGCGTGAGATCGACATTGCATCGGCCGCCGGCCTTCTTCCCCCGATGCCTAAGCGTTTGCGCGACCGGGGCGGTCGCATCAAGGTGGTGCATACTTCCCCTCTTTCCCGTCTGCGCCGGGCTGATGATGCGGTGGCAATATCCCGTACTATGGAAATGATCACGCCGTTCGCGGAACATGACCCGTCGATTCTCGATACGTTCGATGGTGACGCGCTCACGCGCGAGATTGCGGACATCAATGGGGTCCCGATCAAGGTGCTCCGTACCATCGAGCAGGTGATGGCCATCCGTGAGGGGCGCAAGGCCGCGGAACAGACCACGGCACAGGCCGATACGCTGGATGTGTCCGCGCGTGCCGCCAAGAATCTCGCGCAAGCGCAACAGGCAGCCGGGTTCACCATGCCGGCGACCGTACAATGAACGTCATCGACACGTTTCGCAGGAAGATATTCCGCCGCCGGCACGCCTATCGGGCACTGTTGCGGCCGGACGGCGTGCTGACCCCGGCCGCGCAAATCGTGCTGGCCGATCTGGCGAAGTTCTGCCGGGCGGTTTCCTCTACTACGGTGGTTTCACCAATCACACAGACCGTCGATACCCATGCGTCACAACAAGCCGAGGGGAGACGGGAAGTGTGGTTGCGCATCACGCAGCATCTGAACATCGATGACGCGGATTTATACAAGCTGATCGCTCAACAAAATGATGAAGGAGAAGATAATGGCTGATGGGCAAGTAATAGAATCAGGTTCGGGGGCATCTGCTCCAGACGCGACCCCCGCTTGGTATGATGGGTTCAAGAACCCGGAAGTGAAGGAATGGGTGAAGGCATACAACGGGGCGTACCCTGACCCCGAAGCTCTTGCCACTAAGGCTCTGCACCTTGAAAGGTTCGTGGGTGCCGACAAGGCCGGGCGCGGCATCATCGTCCCGAAGCCCGACGCCAAGCCGGAGGAGTGGACGGAGTTTTACCGTAAGACCGGAGCTTCCACCAATTTGGCCGACTACAAGATACCGGAAGGGTACGAGAAGGCCCCGGCCATCGCCAAGTTCCGCGAAGAAGCAGTCAAGATGGGTATGCCGGCGCGGATGTTCGACGGCGTGATGAATTTCATCAAGACTTCCGCCGAAGCATCCGATCAGGCCGAACTCGCGCAGTTCGAGGCGCAAGCCGAGCGCGAGACGAATGAAATCAAGTCGGAGTGGGGCAAGGACTACGACAGAAAGAGGGAACTCGGCCGGCGTGCCGCTCAAACTTTCGTCGAGCACACGGACGCAAAGGACCTTGAGACGAAACTGAACATGCTTGAGGGCGCGCTCGGCACCAAGGGATTTTACAAGCTGTGGGCAGCCATCGGCGAAGGGATCGCGGAGGACAGGTTCATAGCCGGTGACGGCAGCGGCGCGATGTCCGGCGGAATGACCCCGGCCGGTGCTCGGGTTCGGATCGATGAACTCAAGCGCGATCAGGGGTTCGCGGCGAAACTCCGGGCCAACGATACCGATGCCAAGGCCGAGTGGGACCGCCTGCACAAGATCGGGTATTCGGGTTAAAGAAACTTGCGCGAGTATGCCCGGCTGTGGTATACTCGCGCCATCAGTACATGCAGGGACCCCGTAAGGGCCTGCGGGCAGCCGGGAAGACGGCATGTGCGGCGGCACACGAACCGCAAGTAAGGGTCCGGTAACGGGACACCCTCGCGAAGGTTAATTTCATAACTTTCTGTGGAGGGCATCATGTCCCAAAACGTTCCTACCCATTACGCGCAGCAATACGCGAACAACATCGAACTGCTTCTGCAGCAGAAGGGTTCGCGTCTTTCCGATTCCGTTTCATTTCAGCCCATCACCGGCGCCAAGGCCGCAACTCCGGTCGAGCAGATCGGCGCGGTCGAAGCACGCCGTCGCACCACGCGCTATCCTTCGCTTACCCCGCAGGACACCCCGCACGACCGTCCGTGGATTTATCCCGTCGATTACGACTGGAATGATCTGATCGATTCGATCGACAAGCTTCGCACGGTGGTGGACCCGCAATCGAGTTACGTCGAGAACGGGACCTATGCTATGGGGCGCGCGAAGGATGACGAAATCATCGCGGCGTTCTTCGCCGACCGCAAGACCGGTGAGGACGCCGGCACTACGGTCAGCTTCCCGGCGGGACAACAGGTGGCAGTCAACTTCGGCTCGGCCAGCAACGTCGGTCTGACCGTGGCAAAACTGCGTGAGGCCCTGCGCCTGTTGATGGCGGCCGAGGTCGATCTGGACAACGATCCCCTGACCCTCGCCATCACTTCCACGCAGCACGATAACCTGTTGGCGGAAATTCAGGTCATCAGTTCGGATTTCAATGGTGACAAGCCGGTCCTGCAGGAAGGGCGTATCACCCGGTTCCTCGGGTTCAACTTCAAGCGTCTCGAACGCCTGAAAACCAACGGGTCCGGTTTCCGGCGCGCTCCCGCGTACAGTAAGTCCGGCATGGTGCTCGGCATGTGGAACGACATCAGTACCGACATCAGCCAGCGCAAGGACCTTGCGGGCCTTCCCTTCCAGGTTTACGTGTACGGCACGTTCGGTGCCACGCGTAAGGAAGAGAAGAAAGTCGTCGAGATCATCTGCAACTGATCTCATGACCCCGCCATCTGATCTGAAAGGAGAAACATCATGGCAGTCGTAGCTCTCAAATCCACCCCCATCACGAACGCGGACACGGTGCCGGTCAGGCTGAACTCGGCCGGCTTGGATCGTGGCCGCATCCTGGAATGTCGCGGCGTCATCGCGGCAGTTACTTCCGGGGACTCGATCGGGTCTACCTATCGCACTTGCCGCGTCCGCTCTTCGGATTACGTTACTCGCGTCCTTCTGGACAACGCCACTCTTGGTGCGGCGTGCACCGGCGATATCGGCTTGTACCAGACGGCAGCAAACGGCGGTGCGGTGGTTGACGCGGATTTCTTCGCGTCGGCGGTCGATCTGAACGCCGTCAACCGGGCGCTGGACGTTACGCAGGAATCCGGCGTGATCACCGTCGCCAACATGGAGAAACGCATCTGGGAACTTCTCGGCTTGTCGGCCGATCCGCAGCGCGATTACGACGTGGCTATCACCCTTGTGGCAGCGGCAGCGGCCACCGGGGCGGCATGCGTTCGGGCGCAGGTCATCGGCAACCCGTAATCTTCACCACGTCGCTCATCCGTGTGTGATTTGCTCGCCGCTTAACCGCGGCGAGCTTTTTTGGAGAAGACATCATGGCAACAAGGCGTTACGGAATCTCTCGCGGCGAGAACATGGACCAAGTGACCGAGGCGGTCGGCGCGGCCACCGCCACCGACAACATGGAATTCACCTTCGATCTTGCGACCAATCTGACCCGCGAGGATGTGCTGCTCGCTCTGGGCAAGATTGCGGCGCACATCCTCAAGGGCAACTTCCCGCCGGCCTGACCGGGAGTAGTAAATGGCTTCCCAGTCGTCGGTCGTCAATTTCGCCCTGACTATATTGGGCGAATCCAATCGTATCGTCACGATCGACGACGATACGAAGCCCGCGCGCGAGGCGAAGGCCCTATGGGACATTGCACGTGACGCGGCGCAGGCGGCGCATAATTGGAACTTTGCGATGGCGCGGGTGCAGTTAAACGCGCTCACCGATGTTCCTCCATTCGGGTATGGTTACAAATACGCCATACCGAATACCGCGTTGCGATTGGTGCAGATCGGGGATATCTGGCCCGGCGTCGATCTGACCGATTATCGCGGGTCGAATACCTCCGAGTTCACGCTGGAAGAGGGTTGCATCCTCACCGACATGGGTGCCCCGCTCAATTTGCGTTACATCAAGCGGGTGGAGGACGTGGGCAAGTTTGATGCCCTGTTCAACATGACGCTATCCTGCAAGTTGGCAGAACTGCTTGCTGAACCCCTCACGCAGTCATCCACCAAACGCAATGACGCGAGGATTCAGTTCGAGCGTTCATTATCCGATGCCATTCGCGCCAATGCCATTCAGTTGCCGCCTCAGAAGTTGGCCGACGACGAGTGGCTCATGTGTAGGCTCTGATGCCTAAGGCCAATCCGCTCATTCAGAGCTTCAATTCAGGAGAATTTTCGCCCCTGATGCGGGGGCAGGTAGGACTCAAGTATTACCCGTCCGCCTGTCGCCGTTTGCGCAACTTTGTGCCCGCCGTGGAGGGGCCGGCCCGGCGCCGGCCCGGCACATACTTCGCGGCGGAAGTAAAGAATAGCGCGAATCGCACATGGCTTGCCCGATTCGAGTATAACGTCGAGCAGGCGTATGTGTTGGAGTTCGGCGACCAGTATATCCGGTTCTATTCGAATCATGCCCAAGTATTAAGTGGCCCCCCGCTCGAAGTTTCATCCCCGTACCTTCTGGCTGATTTGACCAACGCCGACGGGACTTTTGCTTTGAAGTTCGAGCAGGCAAACGATGTACTGTATATCTTTCATTCAAAGTATCGGACTCGGACCCTGACCCGTACCGGTGCCGCCGCGTTCACGCTTGCTGAATTTGAAGCTCGGGGCGGGCCGTTCGAGGACGTGGACCCCGACGAGACGCGCACGGTATATGCGTCCGCCGCTACCGGCGCGGGCATTACGTTAACGGCATCTTCCGCCATATTCCAGTCCTATCACGTCGGGACGCTGTTCTATATGGAAGGCAAGAAGGTTGACGACATCAAGGCATGGGAACAGGGAAAGGCCGTGGTGGCCGGGGTGTCCCCCGCCGACTTGCGCAAGTCGGACGGCAAGACTTATAAGGCTCTGGCCAACGGCACCACCGGTACGGTGAAACCTGTGCACATAGAGGGCGCCCTGTATGACGGGGACGCGGGGGTTCAATGGGAATATCAAGACCCCGGATTCGGTTGGGTGAAGATCACGGCCATCGGTGGTGCTCCGCCGGCCACGACGGCAACGGCTACCGTCATGTCCCCCCGGCTCCCTTATGGTTGCGTCCTGGTCGGGCAGGCCACCACCCGTTGGGCCTTCCAGTCATGGAACAGTAACGACGGGTGGCCGACGGTCGGCAGCTTCTGGAAGCAGCGGTTATGCGCGTTCAGGAAGCGCGACTTTTGGGCATCGGTCGCAGCCGATTTTACGGACTTCCGCCGTAAGGACGAATCGGGCGACGCGACCCCCGACATGGCGCTGGACCTGGAAATAGCCGCCGATCAGTCGAACGACATCAGGTGGGTGGCCCCTACCGATACGGCGCTCCTCGTCGGAACCGCAGCGGATGAACACGTCATATTCAAACAGACTGATGCCGAACCTTTATCGGGTGTCAACATAGAGGCTCGTAAGCAAACCAGTCATGGCGCAAGTTCCGTCGCTCCACAGCGGGTGGGGGATGACGTGGTGTTCGTCCAGCGTTCAGGCCGGAAGATTCGTGATATTCACTACAAGTTCGAGAAGGACGGATATGTGTCCGGGGTGGTGACCCGATTCTCTCGGCACGTTGCCAGGAATAAGATCATCGATATGTCGTACCAACAGGAACCGGATTCCGTCCTATGGGCGGCAACCGGCGACGGCACCCTGTTGGGATTCACGTTAAATAATGACGAGGACGTTAAGGGGTGTCACCCACACTTTTTGGGCGGATCGTATGGCGTCCTGACCCGTGCCGTGGTGGAGTCCATAGCTTGTATCCCCGACCCCGTGTCAGGGTACAATGAATTGTGGATGATCGTGAAACGGACGATTAACGGTACGACGCGCCGTTACGTCGAGTTCATGAAGCAGCATTACGAAGAGGGGGATGACGAGGAAACGGCGTTCTACGTAGACTGCGGGCTGTCCTTGGATAACGTCATGAATGCTACATTAACCCCCGGCGCCGGGGCGACCGTCAAGGGAACTATCGGTGTGCCGTTCACGGCCGGGTCGGCCATATTCGTCGCCGGTGATGTAGGCAAGAAAATCCAATACCGGCATCAGATCGATGACCCGGATTCCGATACCCATGAACTCGTGTACAGGACCGCCACTGCCACCATCACACAGTACAATTCAACCACTTCGGTCAACGCTACTATCAATGTGCCGTGGCCGGACCTGACTGCGCTTGCGGCAAACGTTTGGAGGAAGACGGTATCGTCGGTGTCGGGTTTGGGGCATCTTGAGGGGCAGGTGGTGTCGGTATTCAGTGACGCCGGCCCGGAAACCAATAAGACGGTAACGGCCGGGGCCGTAACTCTTGACGTGCAGGCGGGCAAGATTCACGTGGGACTTCCGTACAAGTCAGTGTTGCAGCCGATGCCGATCGAGGCCGGCGCCGCCGAGGGAACTTCGCAAGGACGCACCAAACGGGCGCACCGGGTGTTGATCAGGTTCGATAATACGCTCGGTGCAAAGTACGGTCGGGACGAGGACAGTCAATTGGACTCGGTACAGATGGGCACGAGCATCATGAATGAGGCCTCCAAGTTCTTTACCGGCGACAAGGTGGTGCCGTGGCCGGACGGGTATTCCGAGGACATGCTGATTACCATCATTCAGGATCAGCCGTGTCCGTGCACTGTGGTGGCGCTCGCCCCGCAGATGATGACTCAAGGATGATTTGATGGTTCCCGCATTACTTGCCGCCGGCTTTACTCTCAGTGCCCTCGGGCAGATAGCTCAGGGCAGGGCCAGTTACGAGCAGCTTATGGGGGCCGCCAACGCCCATCGATATAATGCCGCCATAAAGCGTTGGTCGGCCGATCAGACGCTGCTATCGACGAACTTGAATGAAGAATCGTTTCGGCGCGAGACGCGGCAGCAGTTGGGCAAGCAAAAGACTGCGGTGGCGGAATCAGGATTCGCGGACACGGGCACCATGGCGGATGTGCAGAAGCGCTCCATTTTCAACGCTGAACTGGACGCTCTGAACATCCGATACGCGGGATCACTCAAGGCGCACACTCTTCGGCAAGAAGCCACAGGCGAAGAGGAATTGGCCGGGTCGGCGGAACGTGCGGCACGTGCCGCACGCCTTGGTGGTTATCTTGGTGCCGCCGGCAGCTTATTCGCCGGCGGTGGCCGGTATTTAGGCAGCTGACATGGCCCAAATAACCGAGTATGGTAGGCGGGTGCAGTCCCCCGGAGTACCGGAGGGGCAGCAGCGGCACTCTCCGTACAGCACGCAGGCGGCCGGGGCGGGCCTGTCCGCGTTGGGACAGGGTGTGGTCGGACTGGCGGAGGGTCTACAACGGCGAGAGGCGAACGATGCCCACCTGTGGACCTCTAGCACCATGTCACAGACGCGTCTTGATTGGGCCAACGACCTGCAACAGCGGCAGGCACAGGCACAACCGGGCGCTCCTGATTTTACCCCGACTCTGTTGAAAGATTTCGACGAATACTCGAAGAAGCTTGTCGAACGCGCCCCCTCGGATACTGCCAAGAAGTTTGTACAGTTGCGCCTTGATGAACTGCGGTCTGAAGTAGGGCAACGGGCCACGATGTTCGAGGCAAAGGCCAAGATCGACTGGCGCGGGGATCAGGTGGGGGTGATGGTCCAGAACTCGCAAAAGTTGATGAATACCGATCCGGGCCAGTACCGGAGCATCCTGGATTCCGCGCTGGCCGACATCGATGCCGTTGATATGCCGCCGGTGCAAAAATCCGAGTATCGCCAGAAGGCGATCGATTCCATATCGGCATCGGCCGTGTGGTCGCAAATTCAGAAGTCCCCGTCCGCGTTCCTACAGTCGGTCGGTTTCTATGGCGGAAACCGTTCGGCGGGGGACCTTACCGGACAGACCGGGAATGAAGCGTTCGACGCACTTCCCTTCGAGCGCCGTACGCAGATGTTTGATCAGGCCGTGCGCTACGCGGCGCAACTGGACCTGGACGTCAACGGCATGTCCAAGAAGGAGCGCGACCGGCTGGCGGAAGAGGCGTTGAAGGAAGCGTACAGCCGGCAGTCCGCTGGTAAGCTTGATTCCACTTATGTCGAGGGCATCCGGCCGCTGGTGTCCGCCCCTGAATACAAGAGCCTTCTCAAGATGCTCAAGGGCGGAGGTGAGATCAATGATGCGGCCACGTTCAGACAGATTCAGAACCTGATTTACAAGGACCCGCGAGTGGCCGAGAACTTCGCGTTTACCGCGCATCGCAACGGGCTGATCACGGACGACACATTATCATCCTCCGTGTCGCGTTCCCGTGAGATTGCCCGGTCCGAGGGGCCGAAGTCCGAATACGAGCGCTCGCGCGCTTATATCGTGGGAAGTCTCGATCCGGGGCCGCTGGTGCAGGACCCGGTACAGCGCTCGCGACTGGCGGAAGCGCTCGATACGTTCGATCGCTGGATCAATGCCGAACCGAAACGGCCCGACGCGGATGTGCAGAAGCGCGGGCAGGAGATCGTTAACCAGTACAAGCTCGTGAACCTGTCGGACACGATCATGGCGCTGCCCTCGCCCCGGTCGGGCATGATACGGCGCAATCCGGGGGATCAGCAGGGGATGATGGACGACATCGCCAACGCGGCCCGCAAGGCCAAGTCCGACTATGAGGCCAAGAAGATCAAGCGCGAGGAATATGAGCAGGAGATGGAAATGATCAACCGCTGGCGGCGTGCCGTGGCAGGGGTGAAGTGATGGACGACATCGATAAACCAGAAGACCTGTCCGGCAATTATCAGGAGTCGGTAGTCGGCCGCACCAAGACCAACTCCGTGGCTGAAATGGAGGACTGGCTCACATCCATGGATGCCGAGAAGGATTCGGCCAAGACCACCAAGGTGGACGTGATACCGACCCCTACGGAAGTCCAGGCGCGACCGCTGGCTGAACCCAAGCCGCCCAGGCAATCCAGTACCGATTTCATGGGGCGGCCGGACGTGGACAAACAGTCTCCTCTTGGCCGTATGTTGCGCCACGCCGGGGAAATTCCTACACAGGCGGTCGGCGGGATCGACGATGCCGCGCGGCACGCGCTCACCGTCCTTGATCCTTTGGCTAACTGGCTTAACGAGAACGTGGCTGACCTTACCTATGATCCGGTAAAATCAGCCAAGACCGTCACCGGGCACCTTACGCGCGGGGTGTCACAGTTCCTCACAGGTTTTGTGCCGGCCTTGAAGGGCCTGCGCGCGCTCGGGGTGGCCGGTAAAGTCACGGGGCCGATGGCGGCCGGCGCGATATCGGACTTCATGACGAGCGATCCGCACGGCGGCCGTCTTGCCGATCTGTGGAATCAGGCGGAACTACCGAAGAACGTCCTGACCGACTTCCTGAAATCGGAGCCGGACGATTCCGAAATGGAAGGGCGATTCAAGAACGCATTGGAGGGCGCGGCGCTCGGCACCGCCACCGAGGGGATATTCCTCGCGGCACGTGCGCTGCGTGCCGCCCGCGCGGTTGAGCGTCAGACCCGATCCGAGACTGACTTCCTGCGCAATAAGTACGGGGAACTCAAGGACGAGGACTTTAAATCACTCGGCGACATGACCAAGCCGGTGATCGAGGACGCGGGGGCGCCGGCCGCCGTCAAGCCGAAGGTGGGGTCGGTTGAGTATGAAAAAAAGCTGAATGAAATTATAGATGAACTTCCGTCCGCTGATCGTGGCGTAGAATATGGTGGTAAAATCTATAAGGCTTCCGGGGACGAAACTCATATCGACGCCATAAAGAGATTACAAAAGGGGCTGGGAAAAGAAAAAATTGACCCAACTAAAATGCGCACGGGCATAATAACCCCCGATGGCAAATTTTTAACACACGCTGAAAATGAATCCGGCAAATATGGTTTGTATAAAGACAATACGGGTGGCGTAAGCAGATCGGCAGCCGAAAGATATATGCAATCAGTTACCGCCGTCAAGCCGAAGGCCGCCACCAAGGGCGCCCGTCAACGGTTTGAGGACGCACTCACAGGCTCCGAGACTACTGACCCCCGCGCCCTGATCCGTAAGCGCGGGGCCGACATGCCCGAAGATTTTGGTGTGTACGTAAATTTCGCCAAGATCGATGAACCCAAGCAGGTACAATTCGTCCTCGGCAAGATGGCCGAGAAGTTCAAGGGTCAGATCACCGATGCCACGCGCGGCAAGATCACGCAGGAGGAGACGAAAGCGCTGGCCGAATCGCTGGACATGACGGTGCCTGAACTATTGCAGCGTCGGGCCGGTACACCGTTCAACGCCGAGCAGGCGTACGCCGCGCGGGAACTGTGGGCCGCATCTGGGGATAAGCTGCTCGAACTCGCCAAAAAGGCAGCCGGCCCCAACGCGGGCGACGTCGATCAGTTCGCATTCCGCAAGATGATGGCCATTCATGCTGCGGTACAGGCGGAGGTCATAGGTGCCCGGACCGAAACGGCACGCGCCCTTGCTTCCTGGGCGATCCCGGCCGGCGGCATGGAGCGGGCGCGGGCGATCGAGCAGATCATGGGGGCCATGGGCGGGGCAAAGGAATCTAAGGAAATGGCGCGGCGCCTCGCGATACTCGCGGATTCGGGCGCATCCGCGGCCGCCATCGGGCGGTTTGCCGAGCGCGGGATTGCGGCGAATTCCGTGGATGCCATCAAGGAAATATGGGTCAACGGTCTACTGTCCTCGCCCAAGACCCACGTCGTCAACATCACGTCGAACACCCTCGTCACGTTCCAGAGCATTTATGAACGGGCAGCCGCGGCCGGCATCCGCGCACTCACTGGTGGCGAGGGCGTGGTGGGCGGGGAAGCGGCCGCGATGGCGTTCGGTATGATCGAGTCCATCAAGGACGCGTTCAGGCTTTCGGCCAAGGCGTTGAAGACCGGGGAAACCGGCTGGACTCTCGGTAAGATGGATGCCCCGCGCAAGAACGCCATGTCTGCCGAGGGATTTCACATGGCCGGGGATACCGGCATGGGCAGGTTCCTTGATTTCATGGGCACGGCGGTCAACATGCCGGGCCGGCTGCTAGGGGCGGAAGATGAATTCTTCAAGACCATCGGCTACCGAATGGAACTGCGCGCGCAGGCACTGCGTCAGGCGACACAGGAAGGACACCAGGGCGCCGCTGCCGCGAAGCGCATACAAGAAATCGTGGATAATCCACCTGAGTTCATCAAGATCAACTCGGCGGATGCGGCCCTGTACAACACTTTCACCAACGAGACGGGGGCATTCGGGCGCGCGGTCATGAACCTGCGTAACATCGACCATCCGCTTAATCCCGCGATGTTCATTCTGCCGTTCGTACGCACCCCGGTCAACATCGCCCGTTATGCGTTCGAACGTACCCCGTTCGCGCCGCTTGTGTCACAATGGCGGGCCGATATCGCGGCAGGGGGGGCACGTTCGGATTTGGCCTTGGCGCGCATGGCCACGGGCACTGCCATTATGCTGGCCGCAATGGACTTCGCGGATTCGGGCCTCGTGACCGGTGAGGGGCCGCGCAACAAGGACATGGATGTGCGCGAGGCGATGCAACGGGAAGGGTGGCAGCCGTATTCGATCAAGATCGGGGACCGCTGGTATTCCTATAACCGGACGGACCCGCTCGGCATGACCATGGGATTTGCCGCATCCATCGCGGAAGCCGTGCGCAAGGGTGAGATTGATCAGGAAGACGTAGATGAATGGCATGAAGTTACCGCCATGACGATCGCGTCAGTAGCGCAGGTCGCGGTCAGTAAGACTTATCTGGAGGGGTTCGCAAAGATCGTTGAAGTCATATCGGACCCCAAGCGTTACTCGAAGAAGTATGTGGAGGACTTGATGGCGTCGTTCACTCCTCTTACTTCCCTTTCCGCCGCGGTCAAGAACGTAGGTGATCCGGTACAACGGGAGGTCGGCACCCCGTGGGAAGCGGTACAGGCCAGAATCTTGTTCCTGTCCGACAAGCTCCCTGCGCGCCGCACCCTGTGGGGCGAGGAGATACGGTCCGACAGTGGGCTTGGCAAGGCGTATGATTTCATGTCGCCGGTCGCATCGAAGGCCATCGTTAAGTCCCCGATCGACCAGGAAATCGT
>CALMGO010000332.1 GCA_937863625.1 uncultured bacterium | reverse complement strand
TGTCGGCGGTTCACAGGATCATCGTCACGGTTCGTGGCAGGCAGTTTCCCATGACCGGATACGTTCACGTATCCGCCGCCGGCGCGAGCGTGGTCGCAACGGCCGACCTCGGCGCGACGTTGTTTGCCGTCGAGGAGAAAGACGGTATCGTCTCCGTCCGGACGCCGTCCGCGTATATTCCTGAGAGATACATCATCGAAGGCGCGCTGCGCGACGTCCGCGTCATCTACGGCGCGCGCCCCGGCGTCGATGCCGCCGCGATGCCCCGCGCTGACGGCCGAGCGTGCATGGTTGAGACTTTCCCCGGGAGCCTCCGCGCAGAATACATCCAGAACGCCGCGTCCGGCCAGCTCGCAGAGTACCGGCTTTTCCGCCGAGGGTCGCTTGTCTACGCGGCCCGGTTTCTGGAATACGGACGCGCGGATGGCGGCGTTTCATTTCCGACCCGCGTGGAGATAGACGACTCCCGCCTCGCCTATGCGCTGTGCGTTACCGCCGTTGACACTCGCATTGAGGAGCCCGGCCGATGACAATCAGGACCGACGTCGATGATGCCTTTCGCAACGACCTTCACGAGGTCCGCGCCGGCGTCTTTTCCGCGTCGTTCGTCTTTGACTCCGGCCTGAGCGTCTTCGCGGGTCACTTCCCCGGAAACCCTCTGCTGCCCGGCATCATGCAGATTGAAATCGTCCGCCGCGTCGCCGAGGCCGCCCGGGCGTGCCGTTTCCGGATCGAAGCGGTATCCAAGGCCAAGTTCACAGGCCCCATATACCCCGGCGATGTCATATCGGTTGAAGTGGCGTTCAAGGACTCCGACGTCTCGACGTCGGCCGCGGGCGCGCTCAGCGTCGCCGGCGTTGCCAAAGCATCGATCAACTTACTGCTTCTGACATAAGGAGTACGCTCGTGAATACGCACCGCACACCGTTTGGATTCCGCTTCGTCACGCTCTCCCTGTCGTGCCTGGCCGCCCTTGCCATTTTCTCGCTCGTCACCGGCGGTCGCGCCTGCGCCGACGACGAGGCTCCCGCGCAAGCCCCTCCGCAAAAACACGTCGAGCTCTTTTCGGACAGGGGCAGGGTTTTTCCGCCGCTTCTGGCCGATCCGAAGGAAGCGCAGTTTCGCCTCGGGTTTCTCGGCGACTTTCACGGCAGCGCGTTTCTCGATTTCGTCTTCGGAGGCGATGCTGCGCTCGCGCGGGTGGATTACGACAACGGCCGCATGTGCTCGCTGACCGTGCGCGGCCTGGTGAGCCCGCGTTTCCAGTTCAACAGCAGTTCGTTCGACCTGCTCAACACGGATTTCCAGGGGGGGCTCGCCCTTGGGACGTCCAAGGGCGACACTGCGTGCGAGTGGTATCTATTTCACCAGAGTTCGCATCTTGGCGACGAAGTCCTCGACTCCGGCCTGCGCGAGAAGATCGACTACAGCAAGGAAGGCCTGCGGTTTCTGACGTCCAGGCGGCTTGGGCCGCTGCGGCTCTACGGAGGTCCGACGGTCAATTTCCGCACCGACCCTGATGAATACGAAGAAACTCTCGTCCTCCAGGCGGGCGCGGAGTACGCCTTCATGCAGGACACGCGGCCGATGTTTCTGGCGCTCGACCTTCGCAGTCGGCAGGGCAATGACTGGAATGTAAACGCCACGGCCCAGTTTGCCGTCGAACTCGGCGACCCGAAGGTCGTCAAACGCCGCCACAGGCTGTTTGTCGAGCTTTTTACCGGCTACAGCGACATGGGCCAGTACTATAACGAAAGCGAGAGCCGCGTACTCATCGGTGTCGCGTACAATTTCCTGTAGCCGATACGCCGCACCGCGCCAAACGAAAACGGCCGCCCGGAAGGACGGCCGTGTGTTTTATGGTAGCGGGGGCCCGCTACTTACTTGGCACACCACGCGGAAAACGGCTGGTCTTTCGGTTCCGTTGCGGACGCCACGCTATCGAGGAACTGGCATAGGCCCATGAGCCAGGCTTACGCCGTTTCGCGGCCGGGCTCTTTCGCCGTGGACGCCTGTTCCAGCGCAGAGGGGTAGAAGTCAACGTCTCCGCGGGCCTGAGGGACGCGGAAGGTGGTTTGGCCTATGTGAGTGAGGACGGTTTTGGCTTGTAACCGTTGGTGTAGCCTTTGCGCTCTGAGATGTGCTCATGAAGGCCCGCGCCGAGCGCAACGGGGCGGTCCGGCCTTCATGGCCTCGTTAAGGAGGATATGCAAGGCTCCCGGGACGCTTGGAAGCCAGCCTGGGAAAAGCAGTTCCATTACGGTCCCGAGGAGGTTAGAATCCATGTGGTGGGTCACGACTGTCTCCTTTCTGGTTACGTGCGAATTTCCATAAGGAGAACATGACTGGCCCACCACTGCAAGAGCGAACGCTCCCAGTGGAGTGTAAGCTGCGGCTTGCTACGCTCGCCTTAGCTCACACTCCACTGGGGATGAATTCACAGAAAGAATAGTACGGCCCCGGAGGCCCAGCCATGCGCATGACAGCGCGGAAACAGCTCGATGCCCTCAAGCAAAGGCTTGTTCCGCCAGCCGTGGTACCTCTCATAGAGGTTTACACGAGCCGCAATCGCAAATGGAACTCGAACCATCGCACTTCTGCCCAGAACCAACTTCTCCAAGCGGTCAAAGAGGCCGAGACCATCGACGCGCTGCGTGAGTGGATACTCGGCCAGCGATACAGCGGCGTTCTCGTAGAGCTTTGGTTTGCATTTCGCTGTTTCCGATTCGCGGCAGATGCCGTCCTGCCTGAGGACGATCTTCAGACGGCAAGGTTGGTTATCGAGGCGTATGTGCGAGACTTCTATCGCATCACCTGACTCCCGCCGGTCCGACACGCCGAGGCACGGCATACGCACGCGCGGTTGGAGCGACACGTGGAGGCCTTATGGCAAAGGTCAAGAAGGGCATGTCAATCGAAGAAGTGCGGCGCGTCTGGCGGCCGCTTGCTGAGGCGAAGACGAAAGCGATTATCGATAAGTACTATGCCCAGCGTCCCTACTCCGGGGGGCGCGAAGGCCTCGGTATCTACGGCCAGTTTCAGGAGCGTGCCGCACGCGAAAAAGTGCGGTTGGCAGTCCGGCTCCTTCGGCAGGCCGGGCTGCATGTGGCCCTTACGACGATCAGCAGGGTTACTGGGCAGTCGCGGAGCACCATAAGCAACTACTGGGCTCCGCCGAGGGAACCGGTTGTTCCGCCCCCAGCGCCAAGAGTGGACGAATGACCGCTGCCGACATATCGGTCCCTATGGGCGCAGCGCCGTGGCCTCGATGCGTGGCCCCAATGACGTTTGACCTCATCGGAATTCTCAAGGCGCTTGCGGTTCGCCGCCCCATCTTCCATTCAGAGGCGGATTTCCAGCATGCGCTGGCGTGGATCATCCACGAGCGACATCCCGACTTTGTCGTCAGGCTCGAATACCGTCCCAACAAGCTGAAGAAGAAGACCTACATCGACATCTGGCTTGAACATGCCGGCATGATTTGTGCGATTGAGTTGAAATACAAGACGCGGTGTCTCCAGGTAGTGGCTGGCGGCGAACCGTTTGACCTATTGGATCAAAGCGCTCAGGACATCGCGCGATATGATTTCTGCAAAGATATTGAACGGATTGAAGCGCTGGCCTGCGCATACCCCGGCATGTTCGGCTTCGCCGTGCTCTTGACGAACGACCGAGGGTATTGGCAGAGAAGCGGTCGCGATGGCAACGTCGATAGCGCATTCAGGGTGCATGAGGCAGCGAAACTAACCGGCACGCTCGAATGGGCGGGGCACGCGTCAGCTGGAACCACGAAGGGACGAACCAGCGCGATTTGTCTGATTGGAGAGTATTCGCTGAAGTGGATGGACTACTCGAAGGGTGGCGACCGGGGGAACAGCCAGTTTCGGATCGCCGTCGCGAGCGTCGTGCCGGTTGCGCACACCCCAGCAGAGACAACCACCTCATAACCCAATCCTACGAGTCTCTGGTCGGTTCAGAGACTTTCAGCCAGACCGGGCCGGCCGGCTCGGAAGGATGCTCGGGTTCTCTCCCCCCGCCGAGGAGAGACGCGGGCCGAGACAGGCGGGAATCGTAATCCCTTGGCCGAACTGGCGTAGAAAGCGAAAACGCTGGCGCTGGCAAGCGTCGGCGTTTTCCGGTTCCGGTGCGGACGCCATGCTATCGAGGAGCTTGCGTAGGTGCATGAGCCAGGCTCACCGCTTGTCTCAATAGGCTCATGCGGGCTCAGAAGCAGGCGCATCCTGACCTTTCTCTGGTGCGCAGATGCCGCTTTCGTATACTTCGATAAGGGGTAAGCTCGTCAGTCCTGAAGCGCGATGCAATAGTTGCCAATATCCGTTCCTATCGTTCTCTTGACGTTTACCAACCGTACCTCAGGTAGTGCTCGCAAGCCGTCCTTACCCTCCTATACCATTCGGGCCCGTACCTGGTCTCCAATGTCTGCGCCTCCCGCACCATTTCACACTTGCCACTTTCCCTGACTATTCGCTCTGCGACTACTGATGAAGTCGGCCGAGTTAGGACCATGCTTCCGCTGGCTGAGCCGATGGCACAGAACTGGTGAATCGAGTCCCTCTCTGCCTTGTTTCCACCGCAGAAGACCCAGATACTCTCATCCTGGAAGACCTCTTGGATGGCTGTCCTCCATTGTGCCAGGCCTGAATGACGCGGAATCACGACAACGGGCGACTTCCAGCCTGACAGGAGCGCGGATGCTTGATTGGCCCGCAACCAAACGAATGCCAATTCGGGCAAGGATAGCACACCGTCAGCTCCTGATGCCAATTTGTTCATGTTCCCCTCATCTGAGGGGCCGAAAGGTATTGCCAGAGGCGCCCCTCTTCTTTCGGGTGCCACCGCCGCTATGGGACAGGTGAACCGAGTGCCGGAATGTGTGTAGTCGCACGTGTGTAGGTGTAGGAGACCAGTGCCCGGGGACGTTCGCAAGGGATTGCCTTCTGCGCCAATGTCCGTCTGAGTTCCGTTGTAAAGCACGTGCGCGTACAGGAATCGGGGCCCATTTATTAGGTACTGGCATAGCGCAGGTATCTCTGATGCGGGAACATGCAATATGCCCTCCGGGAATGGGTCAAGATCTGGTCCAGGTGCGTAGTCTATCTGGTCAAGAACGATTCCAAGTTGTCCTTCGACGGTATCATCCTCTTCTGCTATCCCAGTGTCATCAATGGTGCACTGGACGCCCTGCTTGGCAAGGGCGTTGATCCACGACGAGCGGAGAGAGCGGTATAATGGCAAGAGGTTCGCTTCCACCAGAGTGAAGAAGTGCATGTGAGAAATGAGAGTGGAGATGCTTGTCGCACGCACCGCATCCATGACTTGCTTCTTTCGCTCCAACGGCAAGGGCCGGACATCATCAGCGAAGCCCTGTGAGTCCCTCCGAAAACCGTATTCTGCGAGACAGCAATTGACTGAGCCGGACAAGTCGGCACGGAGTGGGTCTCTACTAAGCTCATCTACGATAGCTGCGAAGCGCCTATCGGGATTCTTGCTCGGTTCCTCGAAGTACAGTTGCCAGTTGCATTCCAGGAGGGCGCTGTGTTGCCTTAGGTCTTCAAGGATCGTTGTGCCGAGAGCGCAATATCCCACCCCCTCAATAACCGCATGGGCCACAAGTAGAGGAATGTCAAGGTGAGATATCGCCGTTGTCAACGGCAGCGCCGCTGCTGCATATGCGGGAGGCAGAGCAATCCTAACACTGGCAGCGGTTGCAACACTGTATAGCAGTGCATGCAGCAACTCGCATGTTGATGCTGTGCCCTCGTGCGTATTCCAAGAATGGTCTACGGTGGCGCGTAAGGCATAACTGTGCCTGCGTCGGACGGCATCGGGAATACCTGCCAAGGAATTCAGATGCCCGAGCAGACTCTGGACTAGGCCAAACGCACTCGTAGAGCAGAGATGCAAATGGCTAGTCTCGTGAATCTCGGTCAGATCACTCCTTGAGAAGCATAT
>CALMGO010000331.1 GCA_937863625.1 uncultured bacterium | reverse complement strand
TGTCGCTCGTCCTTATAATCTCGATATTCTTATTCGGGCACCGGTTCTTGCACATCCCGCACGCATGGCACGCCTCTTCGTCGAGGACGATCTTGTCCCCCTCGACCTTTATCGCAAATGCATTGCATATCTGCGCGCATATCGCGCACCCCGCCCCGCACCCGCATGAAAGGCACCGGGACCCCTCTGCGACCGCCTCATCCTCCGTCATCGTGCGCGTGTACCCGGCAAAGTCTTCCTTGCGCTCCGCCGCGTCCCGAAGTGTTGCCGCTACCCGCGGAGTCTTTACAAATTCCTCTATCCGTATCAGTACGCTCGCCTTGTCCACCGCGCCGAGTTTCACATCGTACGCGAGGAACGCTTCTTCCCCTGAGAGATACTTATCTATCGACACCGCTGCGCGTCTGCCGGACGCCACCGCTTTTATCACGCTTGTCGGACCGCTCATGCAGTCGCCTGCCGCATATACGCCTTTGGCCTTTGTCGCGCAGGTTGCCTCGTCAGCCGATATCGTGTCCCACCGGCAGAGTTCCACTCCCGAGTTCCCCGCGTCTACCTTTTGCCCGATTGCAGGTATTATCATGTCGCACCCGAGGACAAACTCCGTCCCCTCGACCTCTTCCGGCCGTCTGCGGTTCGATGAGTCCTTCTCGCCAAGGACGTGGTTTACCATCCGGATACCCTTGACCTTGCCCCCGTCGGCGAGGATTTCCTTCGGCGACACGAGGTACATGACCTTGACGCCCTCTTCCTCCGCCTCGGTGACTTCTTCAGGCGTAGCAGGCATCTCGTCACGCGTACGCCTGTAGAGGATAAATACCTCTTTCGCGCCCAGCCTCACTGCCGTCCGCGCGGCATCGATCGCCGTAAAGCCGCCGCCTACCACCGCCACACGCTTGCCGACTGTCGCCTTGCCCGCATCCACCGCCCTTAAAAACGCCAGTGCATCCACGAGCCCTGCTGTGCCGTCCTCTCCCGGGACGCCCAGTTTCGCGCCCCTCTGCGCGCCGAGTGCCAGGCACACCGCGTCAAATCCCTGCTTCTTAAGCCCGTCGACCGTGATATCCTTGCCGAGCGCCTTGCCCGTCTCAAACTTCACTCCCAGTGCCTTTATGCCTGCTATCTCGGCGTCCAGTATGCTCTCAGGCATCCGAAACTGCGGTATAACTCCCCTGAGCATCCCGCCTGCCTTCTTTTCCGATTCAAATACCGTCACCGCGTGACCCGCGCGCGCCAGGTCAAACGCCGCCGAGAGCCCCGCAGGCCCGCTGCCGACTACCGCGACCTTCTTCCCGCTCTTGCTGTCCTTCATCTCGTATTTGCGCTTCCAGCCTTCCTTCTCGGCTTTCTCCAGTACAAATCTCTTTATGTCGCGGATGCGAATCGGCTCTTCCACCTCGCCCCTCGTGCACTCCGTCTCGCATGGATGATTACAGATATATCCGCACACCGACTGCAGAGGGTCTTTCGATGTTATCTGCCTGAATGCGTCCTCAAATTTCCCCTTGCCCACCGCCACCACGTAGGCCTGTGCCGGTACGCTGTTCGGGCACGCCGCCTTGCACGGGGCGGCGAGGTTGCACTCCTTGACGCGCGCATGTCCCGGGTAAATAGTCAGTTCCGGCGCGGGAGTTATTCTGTTTACCAGGCTGTCCCTGATATCGCGCGGGTGCTTGTGTCCGTGCCTTACCAGGTAGTCCTTGAGTCCTTTGACAAAGTCCGGCATAAATCCGAACCCGCTCACGAGCGTCTCCGTGCATATCTGCATGATGTCCGTGCCGCACATGAAGAACTCAACCGCGTCCTTCCACGTCTTGCATCCCCCCGACGCCAGAAGCACCGGCTTTGGCCCGACGAGTTTGCGCGTCTCGTAGATATCCCTGAGCGCCATGGGCTTGAGCCATGGCCCGCAAAAGCACGACATGCTCGGCTCGTCCTGCAGGTGGTAAATCGGCGCCTCTGGATTCTCGATGTCAAGCGGCGGTATCGCCAGCCTGTTGGCATTTGGCCCTGCAGCGTCCGCGCCCGCATCGATACACGCCTTCGCCACCTGCGCCACCCGCCCGCCCTCGGCCGTGAGTTTCACAAGTATCGGTATGCTCACGGCCTTCTTGCATGCTTCCACTATTGCCGCGACTGCCGCGTCGTTCTGACCGAGGCTCGCGCCTGTCTGTTCCTTCGAATGTTTCGAACCCGATATGTCTACGTTGAACGACATGTTCGGGCAGCACATGTTGATCTCTATCCCGTGCGCCCCGATGTCTTCAAACCTCTTGCACATATTCGCCCAGCCCGCAACCCCCTTGTCGCCTTCGTACGTGATATTGGCGAATATCTTCAACTGCTTCGTCCGCTTGCGCCCCTCTTTAACAAGTTCCAGCCCCTCGTCGATGCTGATTCTCTTTTCGGCGCTGAACGCGAGTATCCCTCTATCCTCCCAGTACCCGTACCTCGGCTCCTTGTTTATATAGGGGTACGGATCAAACGTGAGTTTAATGCTCGCCGAGCCCCAGCCGAATTCTTCCGCCTTCTCAAGTTGTTCAGGCGACTTCGTCGTCGGCCCGCTTGATACCATAAACGGGTTGTTAAGCGTGACGTTGCCGACCTGGACCGGAAGGCTCATGTCTTCGAAGAAACCCATTCTCTGCTCCTTAGACTGCGATGGTTTGCCGTAATCAGTGAAAGGCGCGCTGATACTCCCGGATGTGTGCCGCGAGAGTCTCTGTATGCCCGTTTT
>CALMGO010000330.1 GCA_937863625.1 uncultured bacterium | reverse complement strand
CGGGCCGGGTGATGTCGGAAATGACGATACACGCGTTTTTGCGGCCGGCGGCGATTGCCCTAAGTGGTTTTGAAACAAGGGGTTGAGCGAGGGCTCGTTGAAGCGCACGGGAGGGGTCGGCGAGGCCTTTGCAGCTTTTGCTTTGGAGGATGTCAACCTTGACGCCTTTGGGCGGGGAAAATTTGAGATGTGTCTTGCCATAGGGGATATTGACGAGTTTCGGCACGTTTTGTCCTCCGGATTTGCCACATGATAACGAGACGGCGGCAAGGCGTAAAGGGGCGGGGGAATTGCGGGAACAATTTGGCGGGGTGTTCGTAGTAGATGGCAGGAAAATGAAAAGCGAAATGGAGCGCGAAAATGTTTGAAATGCTCAAGAATCTACTGCAAGGCGGGCTGATGGCGAGATACCAGGTCGAGTCGACTGTTATCAGGCATCAGTTTTTTACGATTGCGACCGCGCGCGACAAAAAGACCATGCGAAGCGTTCTCTTTAAGACATATACCGACGAAGGGATGGACGTCCAGGCCAAACTCGACGCCACCTATCGTGAGCGGCCGCTTTCCGAGCTGCTTCCGGAGATAGTGAATCGTTTTATCGTGAGGACGATTGAGGTCGGGAAGGTGAAGGGAAGAACCGTTGAGGTGCTCGAAGCGGGGCCAACCATGACGCTTCGTGAAGCCCTCGACGGAAAAAGGCTGTCGACCAAGGCGATGAAACGCGTCGTCATGCAGGTCGGCGAGGGGCTTATGTATCTTCATTCGCGGGGGCTCATTCACAGGGGGCTCTCGCCGGAAGGGATAGTAGTCACGGACGAAGGCGACGCGAAGATAATCGATATGTCGCTGGTGATGGATCACTCGCGGACGATGCACAGCGGAACGATGGTAGGGCCGCACGGTTACGTGGGGCCCGAGGTGATAAGGCGCGGGCCGGTGGACGCGCGAAGCGACGTGTATTCGCTGGGCGCGATATGCTATGAGATGCTTTGCGGGTTGCTGCCGTTCCCGCGGGCGAACGGATACGAAGGGCTGATAAAGATAATCAACTCTCGGCCGGTGGTGCTTTCGGAGCGCAACGACGCCGTGACTCCGGAGATGAACAAGGCCGTGATGAAGGCTCTTGAGAGGATGCCGGAAGACAGGTACGCAAGCGTGGAAGAAATGCTGATGAAGTTCGCCGCAGCGCCGCTGCCGAAAACTGTTCACCCCCGAACACCCGCCTTCGCGGCGGCGTAGCGGCGAGCCATAGTGCCCCTCCCCAAGTGAGCCCCGTCCGCATGGACGGGGCCTTTCATTTGCGGGGGGTTGGGAAAGGCGAGATCTCAGCACAACCTCACAAAGACACAAAGTCTACCTCGCCTACGGCGGGTGCGCGGAAAAGGATCATTGGAATATCGGTTGAAAACATAGAAGCGGGGCGTTTGAGTTTGAGGCTTATGGGTGTCCTACCAGTTCTCCCGATGAAGCGTCAATATCATCCTGCTCAATAATCTACTATGGCGCCCCGGAAATTACTCGTCCCCGAAATTACCCCGAGGTGACGCCGTGACGTTCGGGCCTGCGTGAGGACAGTCAGCGAGTGAGGCGAAGCTTCAGAGCGAAGCCCTGCGCCCTGGTTTGCTGAAGAAAGGCTCTGGTGTACTTGTAGGCCAAGGCTCTGCCATAGCCGATCTTGTTGAGAATCTCCTCGAGAGATGTCAGGCGATGGTGCATGTCAAGGAAGACCGCGGCCTTGACGGCAGCGGCGTCGCTTGTGCAGAAATAGTGTTCCGCGAGTTCATCGGTACGCATTAGGGCAAGGGCTTCCAGTTCGCCTGAATCAATGCCAACTTTGCCTGCAAGAATGGATCGCACCTCAACAATCTCGATGTCCGTTCCCTCGAACTCGGTAATGGTCCCGCAGTCGACGAGCGGACGAATGTTATGCCCCTGATTGAGGCATTCCCCGACAACGGTCGCTGGCACGGCAACGCGACACTTTTCAAGCAGAGGCTCCCAGCAGCCTTCTTCGATGGCGCCTATGATGATACATGCATCAAGGAGCAGGCACTGAGGCTTCGCCTTCATCGTCCCCCGTCGGGTCACAGGTTATGGGAATCCGGGTGTCGAGAGAATCGCTCTCCGGCAGATCGTACTGCCTGATCACGTCATCGAGGCCTGCGAGTTTGACCCCGAGCAGGTCTGCGCACATCAGCCTCGAAAGCCGTCCGCTCTTGTAGGCAAAGAAAGCAAGGTTAACAAACCTTGGCGGCATCCTCGGCGGTGTCCACCATTTTTCAGGCATCGACCTTGTGTCGAGTTGCTTGAAGTGTCTATCCGAGAGTATCCTGCTGACTTCCGTGGAGGCGATGAACCGTGCGTCCTTCATCCGGATCAGGAGCGCTGTTGTTGACACGTCGAAACGACGCGCCAACTCGACGAGCGAAAGATAGCTGATTTTGCCCTTATCGATTCTAGCCTCTACAGCACTTTCGAAGCCTTCCGCCGGCATCAGGAGTCTGGCTGCAAAGACGTCAGCGAATTTTTCCGCCTTCGCCTTCATCTCTGCGTTACTCTCGAGCAATGCAGGCGCAAAGCAGCCCCATGTAATCAGGTGAAAGACTTCGTGCGCGAAATTGAAATTCCTGCGCCAAGGAGCCTCATCAGCATTCATGAGTATTGCACACCCGAACGGACCGCGGCTGGCTGCGGCGGAGCCTCTGCCTGACAGGGACTCATACCATATCTTCACCCTGTATCTATTCTCGAGGACTGACAGAAGCGAGTCTGCTGGAAATGACCCCAAGTCGAAATCCCGCTGACATTCCCGCGCCAACTCTTCTGCGTCGCGTTCTGAGAAAGAAACAGGGTCAGCTTCCGTGCGCGGAAACTCCTTGGCCTTTTCGAGGTCACAGAGTTGTTCGAGTTCGTAGTACTGTGAACAGCGCTTGAGAAACTCCGCCTCGACATCGGGTGCGGAGGCTTCGGTCACGTCGCGCCACAGGACCTTTGCGGGCTCTTGCGAGGGGTTGAGCAGAAGATGGTTGATATCGAGGTGCAGGGCGTTGGCCAATTCGACCAGCTCCCATGCCTTTATCTCTCTGGTACCTTTTTCGATCTCGCCGATGGTCTGGCGGTTTTGAATGCCTACTTGCTTTGCAAGGTCATCTTGCGTGATGCCCAAGCGCTCCCGAGCCTCTTTGAGTCTTTTCGCAATGGCTTGTCGCGCGTCCATGGTCTCGCCTCGGATGGCCTAAAGTCACACAATATATCTGGGATGTGCTGATATCGGTTGCCTGCCGATAATGCGCTTCTTCTGTAAATATAGAGTCTAATCGGCCCAATGCAAGAAAATCTTGCATGAATATTTTGCCGAGAAATCCTTGAGGGGTCTAAGAAAGGTGACAGAGGCTCCCGGATGATAAATCGTGCCCCTACAGGAGAGAACATCCCAAATGAACCCCGCGCTTCAGGCTTAGCCTCTGCCCCAGCGGCGGGCGAGTGTGACGAGGAAGGCGGCCATGAGGAATGCGCCTGCTACGGCTTCGAAGCCTGCCATCAGGCGATAGGCACTCACCGGCAAAGGCCTCAGGTCGCCGAAGCCAAGCGTTGTGAATGTGACAAGGCTGAAGTATAGACAGCCCCAGATGTCTGCGGCCCGGGACGTTGCAGTGTCGTATACGGCGCCTGCGATTCGGTAGTAAAGCGTCCACGTGAAAATGATGACAAGGGCCGCAGCGCCCACCTGCCGCGGTCGTTCGCCGTATCCGAAAATCCCGTCAAGGACAAAGGCTTCCGGCCACGCACGAACGTGTGCGACGAATAGGGCTATCCGGCGGCGGGCAAGCCACCGGAGCCACCGGTAGTGCCGAAGGAAGTTGAGCGTGTCAACTGCACACTTCGCGCGCTTGGTGTACCATGCATCGCGCCGTTCTTTGACGTGCCAGTCGCCGGCTTCGCGATACTCGCCCATGTTCTGGCAGACCTGCTTGGCGAAGCGGTAGAGGGACTCGCCGCGGCCGGGAGAGACGGTGATGTCGCGAAACGTGCCGCCTGGGGGAAGCGTCGCGCTGTGGAACTCCACGCCATAGCCAAAGGACACCTTGACAAAAGACGTGGCCGCATTGAAATGTGCCCCCTGAAAACTCGTGCTGCCATGGACAGTCATATCTGCAAAGGACGCCATCCCTCCGAATACTGTGTTCAAGAAGTTGGCCTTAGAAGAGATTGAGGTGCTGAGAATCCATGCATCCCCGCCTATTGTCGTCTTGAAGAATGAGCATTGGCCGTCGACACGGGTGTCCTGGAGCCACAGGTCTCCCGTTATCTCCGTTCCGTCAAAGAGAAGGTCGCCTTTGAACACCGCATCCTGAAGAAAGACGTGGCCCGGAAGTTTCTCATCCAGAAAATGCAGGAACTCCTTCGGGAATCGAAAACCTCGGAGATCATACGCAGCATAGACTGCATTCTTCTTCCCATCATCCATCACCTTCTCGACTTCGGCGAGAAACTCCTCTTCCTCCTCGGGTGTGCGTTCCATTCGGTGGCAGACGCAGAGGTCTTGACCTGGTTTTGTGGGTCTGTCACAGATGAACTTGTCGTGGAACCTGTAATGGCATTTGCCGGCACGGTCATCAACCGATGTATCGGGTGCGGCTGGGGTTTCGCGAGTTTCTTCGGGCATGGCGCCCCCCTTCCATACGGGTATGGGGGCGAAGGTTAGCAGGTTTTCGGGGAATCGTCAAGTTATCATTTCACCGCAAAGGCGGGAAGACATGAAGGGGCACGAAGAAAGCAGATGCGAAAGGGGAGAGGCAGGTAAACCCTCCCCCGACTGGTCGGGACGTTCCGCAGAGGCGGGCAAGCCCGCCGAAGGCGGCTAAACTCTGCCGCATCTTCCGCCGGACTCAGAGTATGTAGTTGGACAGGTCTTCGTCCTTGACGATTTCGGCCAGGCGAACCCGGACGTAGTCCGTCGTGATATCGACCTCCTGCCCCGACATATCGGGGGCGTGAAAGGAGACCTCTTCGAGGAGTTTTTCCATGATGGTCATGAGGCGGCGCGCGCCGATATTCTGCGCGGTCGAGTTCACCTGTGCGGCGATGCGCGCTATCTCCGCCAGCGAATCATCGTGAAACTTCACAATGACGCCTTCGGTAGCCAGTAGCGCTTCATACTGCCGCGTGAGCGCGTTTTTGGGCTCGCGAAGTATCCGTAAAAATTCCGCCTCCCCCAGCGACGACAGCTCCACGCGGATGGGAAAGCGCCCCTGGAGCTCCGGGATGAGGTCCGAAGGCTTGGCGATATTAAACGCGCCCGCTGCGATAAAGAGAATGTGGTCGGTCTTTACCATGCCGTGGCGGGTGTTGACGGTGGAGCCTTCGACGATGGGCAAAAGGTCCCTCTGAACCCCCTGTCGGGATACGTCGGGGCCTGTGTCAGAGCCGCGGCCTGCGACCTTGTCGATTTCGTCGATAAAGATGATGCCGGAGTTCTGCGCGCGTTCTAAGGCCTCCTGCAGGACTTTTTCGGTGTCGATGAGTTTCTCGGCCTCCTCGGCGGCGAGTATCTCGCGGGCCTGCCTGACGGACACTTTTCGCCAGCGTTTTTTGGCAGGGGCCATCTTCTCGAAGAAGTCCTGAAGGTCGCCTTCCATATTCCCGAGACCCATGGTCGTAAACATCTGCATCGGCACGGCGCGCTCCGAAACAGAGAGCTCGACATCGCGGGTATCAAGCCGCCCCTCATCGAGCAACTGCGCGAGCTTTTCGCGGGTGTCGGTGGAAACGGGAGGCTCCTCAAACGAGGCTTGGCCTGCTCCCGCGTCGCGGTGGCGCGGCGGCGGTGCAGGAACGAGGATATCGAGGAGGCGCTCGCGCGCGTTTGCGGCGGCTTTGTCCTCGACGCGTTCGATGGCGGCCTTCTTAATCATGGAGACGGAGACGTCGACGAGTTCGCGGATCATGCTCTCGACGTCGCGACCGACGTAGCCGACCTCGGTGTACTTGCTGGCCTCTACTTTTACAAAGGGGGCGTCGACGAGCTGGGCGAGGCGGCGGGCGATTTCGGTCTTTCCGACGCCGGTCGGGCCGATCATGATGATATTTTTGGGGGCGATTTCTTCGCGGAGCTCGGGCGGAAGCTGGAGGCGACGCCAGCGGTTTCTGACGGCGATGGCGACGGATTTCTTGGCGTCGTCCTGTCCGATGATGTATTTGTCGAGCTCGGCGACGATATCTCTGGGCGTCAGCGGCACGGTCACTTGAGGACCTCCACGGTGATGTGGTCATTGGTGTAGACGCAGAGGCCTGCGGCTGCGGTGAGGGCTTCGCGGGCGATGTCGGCGGCCGATAGCGACGTATGCTTCAGGAGTACGCGCGCGGCGGCAAGGGCGAGCGGACCGCCGGAGCCGATAGCGAGAAGGCCGTCATCCGGCTCGATAACGTCGCCTGCGCCTCCGAGGAGG
>CALMGO010000329.1 GCA_937863625.1 uncultured bacterium | reverse complement strand
ACGAAAGGAGCACCGGGATGAAGACGTCACGCCGGATGAAAGACGGCCGGGCCATCATGGACATCGACTACACGACAGAAGTGGTAACGCCGCACGTGCCGTGGGGAGCGCCATACCATAAGGGGGCGCTCAAGGCGTTTTTCATGCCGGGCGTAAAGGGTGGTCGCGATTTTGTGGAGCTCCTGGAGCGTCTGCAGATAGACGCCGTGTCGGTGACGCATGACCGCGCGTGGGACCTCGACAAGTGGGGGTTCGGGGATTTCTACGACAAGCGCGTGAGGATATGGGAATACGAGACGGTCTACGGCTACATGGTGGACGCGCTCACAAGCGACACGTGGTATGACGTGATGGTGGTGACGGGCGTCAACGGCTGGGCGTACTGGCCGAAGGAGGCGAGGCAGGCGATACTGCGGCGCGTGAAGGAGGGGGCGGGGCTTGGAATCGTGCATCCCTTTGACGGGCCGAAAAAGACAGCCGAACTCGCGGAGCTGTCGCCGCTTGTGGGATGCCCCAACGACCAGGTGGACGACGGCGGGTACGCGGTCATCCGCGCTGACAAGCTCAAGAGCGCCGAGTGGCGCGCAGCGGGGAAGCACTTTATCACGGAGCATTTCCCGTTTGACGCGATGGCCTATGACGAGATGGCGTATTACCCGTACAAGGCGGCAGGCGAGGTCATTATATCGACGGATAGCGGCGACCCCATTGCGGCTGTTAAAAAGGTCGGCAAGGGGCGGGTGGTGGCATTCGGCTGGTACAACCGCGACCTGGCGCCGCAGCACAAGGAACACATAAAGCCGGTAGGCGGGCTGTCGAGCAACAGCGATTTCTGGAAAGGCGGCTTTTCGAGGCTCACGTGGAATAGCAACGAGTATATCTTTTCGATGCTGGCGAAAGCGGCTGTGTGGGCGGCAGGCAAGGACTCACAGGCGGGCTTTGAGGCAAAGGTGACCGGCAGCGGCGACATGGAGCTTGCCGTTAAGGTCAAAAGCGCCGGACTCGATAATACCTCGGTCACAGCGCAGATTGTCGACCAGTGGGGAAATGAAGAACTGATTTTCAACGAGCCGGCCGGCGACGGACAGACGGTGAAGTTCACGCTTCCGGAGGAGGTCCTGGCGGGAGGGACGCAGTTTGCTCATATCATGCTCAAGCAGGGCGACGCATCGGTCAACTGGGGTGCGCTGAAGTTCGAAGCGAAGACCGACGCGCGCGTCATATCAATAACAACCGACAAGACTGTCTACAAGCCGAAGGACAAGGTAACCGCCACCATCAAATTGGAAACGGGCACCGGGGAAGCGCGTCTTGAGGTGGTGCTTGTCGGGGCGTT
This sequence comes from uncultured bacterium, assembly GCA_937863625.1. GTDB lineage: Bacteria > Planctomycetota > DG-23 > SLPQ01 > SLPQ01 > CALMGO01. Next base: position 231 of record CALMGO010000329.1, on the reverse strand, counting down.
CGGGAGAGTGGTGTCGAAACATTACGAGAACGTGAGCGGCGCGGCCGAGGTCAAGGTAATGCTGTCGCGCGACGGGATATTCACGCCTCAAATGTGGGTCAGGGCGAGGCTGACGCGCGAAGGGCGGCTCTTGTGCGAGAAGCAAAGCGCCCGTCTCATGGCCGGGCCGGACTATGACAGAAACATCCACGACGCGGAACTCGTCGTGGCGCAGTACGACCGCGGCAAAGG
>CALMGO010000328.1 GCA_937863625.1 uncultured bacterium | reverse complement strand
TTCGCTTTCCGTAGAAGCAAGCGGCCGCAGGGACAGGGTTGCATTCGAACACAAGAGCTCCGCCTCGGACCGGGACGCCTTGGATGTAACGTACTTAAGAGGTGACGAGGGCGCCGCTGTGCCGCCCCGGTAATGAGTGTGCAGGATACTTGTCTTCGCAAGAAAGATTGAACGTTCTGGCGTGAATGTGCGCTTAATGCAGCAGAGGTCGCCAGTGCGGCCAGTTTCGGTGTCTTCGAAGAATAGTGGGGGCGATGCGATGAAACGTTTGCTTGTTACGTTCTGTGCTGCCGCGGTCCTGTTTACCTCAACCGCGCCCATGCGCGCGGAGGTGTTCCCCCTCCAATACCACTCCGGCAACCCTTCCGAAAGAGGCCTTTCGGTCGGCATGTGCGAGGCTGTGTCGCTTGCCGCTCCGCCCATAGGCCTGTGGCTCCCGCGTAATGCCGGTACAGACCCCGTCTTCGCCAAGTGGGAGACACCGCTTGCCGAGAGCGGCTTTGTATATCTTGCCGCGACAAAGGGCCCGGACCGTCGCTATGAATCGCTTTTCGTCGACACCGATGGCGATGGTAACCTCGCTGATGAGTCGCCGGTGAAACGAAATGAGCAAGGTTGGCAGGACGTGTTCGGCCCCATTGAACTGGTATTCCCGGGCCAGGGGCCCGACCTGAAGTATAGCATTGTGGTGCAGGCGCGCACAGTAATATACATGTCGTTCCCCGCGCGGAACGTCACGTCACTTCTCGTAGAAACCGCCTGCTGGTACGAAGGAGATGTGACCCTTGACGGCAGGACCTGTCGTGTGCTCCTTGTCGACGAGCACTGCAATGGGGTCTTCGACGACGTGTCGATGACCCTGGAAAAAGCGGACTCAATCGCTATCGGAGAGGGAGATTCAGAAGACGTAAGGCAATGTTGCTTCGGAAAGTATATCCAGGTTGGAGGCAAGATATATCACCCTATACCGCGGAGAACAGGAGAAGCCATCGAGTTTGCGCCGCCGGAGCCGTTCGCTGCTGGCATCGTCCGGCTGACCGGCGCGGCGACGACGCTGCGACTGGCCGGCGAAAACGGAGACCTTACGTTCGACCTCGTTGACGGAAAGACAAGCGTCCCTGTAGGCAAGTGGATTCCAAAGTCATGGACGCTCACGCGCGAGGATGCCGGCGGCGTGCGATGGACTCTCGAAGCGGTCGATTTCCCGGCAAAGACGGCTTTTGAAGTCGTCGAAACCGCCGAGTCTGTACTCGACACCGGTGAGCCCGTTAACGCTCGTACCGGCTGGGCTGGCTACTCTCAAGGGGTAAACGGCGCTCCTGCCAAACCGGTCTACTTCTTTGCCATCGGCGGCAGAATCGGCGAGGTCATGCATATCACCAGAAACGGCTCCCGCCCCCCTGTCCCCGTCCTCCACATCCGCAGCGATAACGGAGCGTACGACGAGTCAGTCGCGTTTGAGTATGGCTGAAGCGGCGATTACACGCTCTCGTGGCGAGAGCCTTCGGATGCCAAGGGCCCCTTCACAGGCACGCTTGAGTTCGAGACACCGTTTAAGATGAACGCGGAGCCGCTCACAATGACAGATTCTCCGCCTGACGTGCCGATGCCTGACTTTCCGGAAGAATGAAAAACACGTTCCACGCCTGAATGGCGACATGTCTCAATCGGACCGCGGCGTGCCGCCGGGTTTGCGCAGAGATGCGGAAAGACCCGCCCTGCCAGATCCTGCCTATGCCAGTTTCAGTCTGAACGGCCTGACATGCGACCGGTAGTGCGGGCTCTTGCCGTCGATTGCGAGCCAGCGCCCGGAAAACTGCAGCCAGCCGCTGATTCCGTCATCCCCCAGCCACTTGAGCGGCACGCGCGGACAGTACGGATTCATGTCCCGCGTTTCCCAGACCTCCTCATAGTGC
>CALMGO010000327.1 GCA_937863625.1 uncultured bacterium | reverse complement strand
CGACCTCACGCTCTACACGCGCCGAGGCCGCTACCAACTGAGCGTCCGCAGTCTTGAGCCGCGCGGCATGGGGGCGCTCGAGATCGCGTTTCGCCAGCTTCGCGAGCGTCTCGAAAAGGAGGGGCTCTTCGCCGAAGAGCACAAGAAACCCCTTCCCTTTATCCCCGGCAAGATAGTCCTCGTTACAAGCCGCTCCGGCGCGGCCGTCCGGGACATGCTCAAGAGCATTTTTGATCGTTTCCCCGGCGCCAACGTCTCGGTCTTCCCGGTGAGCGTCCAAGGGACCGGAGCCGCCGGCGAGATCGCCGCGGCGCTCGACGCACTAAATTTCGACGGTTCGTTCGACGTCATAGTCATAGGTAGAGGCGGCGGCAGCCTCGAAGACCTCTGGGCGTTTAACGAAGAGGTCGTCGCGCGAGCCGTCTACCGCAGCCGCATCCCCGTCGTCTCGGCCGTCGGCCACGAGCGCGACGTCTCCATAAGCGACCTCGTCGCCGACCGTCGGGCAATGACGCCTACAGAGGTTGGCCTCATCGTCGTGCCCGACCAGCGCGAACTGCTCCAGCGCCTTGACGAACTGCGCGACAGCCTCGTCGTTTCGCTCACGCGCATCTACTCCGCCGCCGCCGACCGTCTCGCCTACGCGTGGCGCCACCCGGTCTTTGCCAGGCCGCAGGCCATAATCCCGCCGCTGGCAAACCGCCTCGATGCGGCGCGCGCGCGCATCGACCACCAGGCAGGTCTTGTATTGACGGCCGTTCGCGAGCGCCTCAAACGCGCGCTTGTCTCGCTTGATAGTCTGAGCCCGCTGGCGGTCCTCGCACGAGGCTACAGCATAACTCGTGACAAAAGTGGAAACATTTTGACCCATCCCGGTTGTTTAGTAGTAGGGCAGTCCATCGAAACCATTCTCTCTCGGGGGCGAATAATTTCCCGGGTAGACGCAGTCACTCAGGAGGGGGAGCCGGATGCCTAAGAAACCCAAGACCGAATCTTTCGAAGACGCCCTCAATCGGCTCGAAAGCATATCTGAGCGCCTTGAAAGCGGGCAGATGCCGCTGGAAGAAGCCATAGAGCAATACGAAGAAGGCGTAAAGGCTTACCGGCATTGCTCTTCGCTTCTCAAGAAGATCGAGCGAAAGATAGAAGTGCTTACCAAAAACGCTGACGGGAACCTGGAGGCACAGACCGCGCCGGATCTTGACGAAACTACCTGAGACCGCGTACGAGATGCCTCCGGCACTTCGGGGAGGAGCGCCATGGCTAAGGAGTTTTCCGAAAAGCGGTATATCCACAGAGATCACGTCAAATGCATATCCGTGTTCTTCCGTCGTCCCGGAATTCTGAGTCTCTTCAGCGCGTCGCCACCGCACCCCTGTGCCGTTAGCGACATAAATTGGCGCGGACTTCGATTTTACGCTCCTTGCAAATTGCGTAAAGGCACTATAATAAAGCTTAGGTTTGATTGCCCGCTGGATGTCCAGTCCTCGCCTGACGGTCTGCCGACCCAGGCATGGATAGCCTGGCAGGAGTGGTCGAAAAGCCACAAGGCATGGCGAACGGGCGCACGATTCGTGGACATGCGCGAAAGCCAGCGTGAATCCGTACTCAAGATGATCGACTCCGCGGCCAGCCACGAGAAACGTTTTCAATATGATCAGGAAATGCTGTGAACAAAGCCCTAAGTGATACCTTTGCGCGACTTGTGCCGGTAATCGATCAGGCTCTTCACGAGTACCTCCCCGCAGAAGACTCGACGCCGGCTTCGCTCTCCCAGGCAATGAACTACAGCGTCTTTGCAGGGGGCAAGCGATTTCGCCCGGTGCTTGCGCTTCTCGTCAACGAGGCGCTTGGGGGAAATCCCGCCAACGCCCTTGCCGCCGCGTGCGCGCTCGAGTTGGTGCACACTTACAGTCTCATCCACGATGACCTGCCTGCGATGGATAACGACGACCTGCGCCGCGGAAAACCCACCAGCCACAAGGTCTTCGGCGAGGCGATGGCCATCCTCGCCGGAGACGCGCTTCTGACGCTCGCCTTCGAGATCGCGGCATCCTCTCCTCCTGACACTCAGCCCGCCATGCTTGTGCGCGAGATCGCCATCGGCGCCGGACACAAAGGCATGGTCGCCGGGCAGGCCGCAGACATAGAGTCCGAGGGCAAGTCCGGCACTGTCGGCCAGGTGGAGTACATACACCTTCGCAAGACCGCCGCGCTCATCCGCGCCGCCGCAGCTGTCGGCGCCATCGCCGCCAACGCCGGCGAGGACAAAATCCGTCTTGCCTCCTCCTTCGGCGAAACGCTCGGGCTCGTTTTCCAGATAACCGACGACATCCTCGACGAAACCGCCTCCACGGTCCAGCTTGGTAAGACCGCAGGCAAGGACGCAGCCAGCCGCAAACTCACCTACCCCGCAGTCATCGGCCTTGACGCCGCCCGCCAAAGCGCCACCGCGCTTGCCGAGGACGCCTCTAAACTCCTTGAAGAACTCGCCCCCTCCGATACAATACTGAAGCATCTTGTCAGTTTCGTTCTCGAACGTTCGTCGTAGCGTTTTTCGGGCGAAAGAAGGCGGATTTTGGAACCGATCCTCTCAGAAATCAACTCGCCTGCCGACCTCAAGGATCTCTCCTGGGAGGACCTTGACCGTCTGGCGGCTGAGATTCGCGAGGAAATCACCCGCGTTGTAGGGAGAAACGGCGGACATCTCTCCAGCAACCTCGGAGTGGTGGAGCTAACACTCGCCCTGCACAGGGTTTATGACTTTTCTAAAGACAGCATCATTTTCGACGTCGGCCATCAGGCCTATACCCACAAGATCCTCACGTGTCGTCGCGAGGCCTTCGCGTCCATCCGCACCGATGGCGGGCTTTCAGGCTTTCCCGCGCCGAGCGAGAGCTGCTACGATACCTTTGTCGAGGGACATGCAGGCGCGGCGCTGAGTCAGGCGCTCGGGCTTGTCGTAGGAAACGACCTCCTTGGGAAAAAATCCCGTGTCGTCGCTTTTGTCGGCGACGGCTCCATGACCTCCGGCATGGCGCTGGAGGCCATAAATAACGCCGGTGATGTCGGGAAGCGATTTCTCGTCATCTTGAATGACAACGAGATGAGCATCTCCCGCTCGGTCGGCGCCCTTGCGAACTACCTCAACCGCATCCGCGTCGGCGCCGCTTACAACGAACTGAAACAGGATATCCGCGCAGTCCTCAAGAGAATCCCTAAATTCGGTCCTACTGTTGAACAGGTCATCGCCGACGTCCGCGACAAGGTCGCGCGCGCCATCCTGCCGGGACAGTTCTTCGAACACATGGGCTTTGCCTATTTCGGCCCCTATGACGGGCATGATATCAAGCTTCTCTGCGACACGTTCGCCGAGATAGAACAACTCTCTCTCGATAAGCCCATCCTCGTCCACGTCCTTACCGAAAAAGGCAGGGGCTTCACGCCCGCTGAAGAGGACCCGGCAGGCTATCATTCGGCGTCTCCGTTCGAACATCACAACGGCAAGATCGTAGCCGCCACCGAAGGCGCCCGTCTTCCGAGTTACACCCAGGTTTTCGCCGACGCGCTCGTGGAGGTCGGCCGCGGCAACGACCGCGTCGTGGCCATTACCGCCGCGATGCCTGACGGCACAGGCACGATCAAGTTCGCCGGAGAGTTCCCCAAGCGCTTCTTTGACGTCGCCATCTGCGAGCAACACGCCGTGGGCATGGCCGCCGGCCTCTCAAAGGCGGGGCTCATTCCCGTCGTCGCCATCTACTCGACATTTCTTCAACGTGCTTACGACCAGGTGTTTCACGAGATAACGCTCCAGAACATGCCGTGTGTTTTCTGCATCGACCGGGCCGGTCTCGTCGGCGCGGACGGCCCGACCCACCACGGCGTCTACGACGTGACATACCTGAGGGAGTTCCCCGGCATGGTGATAATGGCCCCGGCCGACGCCGCCGAACTGCCGCTTATGCTGCGTTTTGCCGTAGGAGCCGGTCGGCCCGCGGCCATTCGTTATCCGCGAACGACCGTTGTCGAATCGGTCGCCGGCGTTGAATGCGCCCCTGTTGAACTCGGAAAGTCCGCGCTTCTCAAGAGCGGCTCGCAGGCTACGATTCTTTCTTACGGGGTGACCGCCGGCGCAGCGCTTGACGCTGCGGCGCTGCTTGAGCGCGAAGGCATTGATGTCGCGGTCATAAACGCGCGCTTTGCAAAGCCGCTCGATGCAGACGCCATACTTGCCGCAGCCGCGCGCGGTCCCATCGTCACCACGGAGGAACACGCACTCGCGGGCGGCTTCGGCTCCGCGGTGCTGGAACTTCTGGCCTCCCGCGGCGTCACATGCCGCGTCACGTGCCTGGGTGTGCCCGACAGATTTGTCGAGCACGGCGCCCGCTCGCGGCTTCTTGCCGAGATCTCGCTCGACGCGGCCGGCATGGCCCGTGCGGTAAAGACCGCTCTTGCCGCCGGTCCCGCAGGAGCGCCGGTCAGGGGGTTAAGATGAAAAAACGGATCGGACTCTTCGGCAAACACAGTCGCATAAAGGTAGCCTCCATTATTAAGGCTCGCTCGGCCTCGCTTTCGAAATTGTACGACGTGACCGCCTTTGACCTCGACACTCGCCTCCCACGCAGGCTGTCGCTTGACCTGGCCGTCATCTTCGGCGGCGACGGAACGATACTGCAGGCCGCAAGGTTTCTCGCGCCTCTCGGCGTCGCCGCTGTCGGAGTCAACCTCGGCAAGTTCGGCTTTCTCGCCGGCTGCGTCGATACCGAGTGCGCCGATATCATAAAAGCCGCCCTTGACGGCGACATAAAACCCGTCGTCCGCTCGATGCTCACCTGCCGCATCAAGCGCGCCGGCAGGCCCGGCGGCCTCGTCACCGCGCTCAATGACATCGTCGTCACCGCC
>CALMGO010000326.1 GCA_937863625.1 uncultured bacterium | reverse complement strand
GGCGAAGACGGGGAAAGAAGGGGGGCCGAACCGGAAATACGGGCGCAAAGACTCAGGGCGGACGCAGTTGATGCCTGCATGAACGTAAGCCAGAAGGCGGTGAAGACAAAACCGAAGCAGACGCTGGCGATAGCAGCAGCGCGGTTCATGCGGCGCCAGAAGAGGCCCAGGAGGTAGGCGGGCATGAACGTCGAGGCGCAAAGGGCAAAAAAGAGGGCAGTGGATTTGGCAATGATGCCTCCTTTAACGTCTGCATACTTGAAAGCAATGACTATGGTGACCACTATCCCTACGGCGACGCCGGCCTGCGTGACAAGACGCGTCCAGACGTCGGCTGCGACCTTGCGTCGGACGCCCCTCTCGTAGACATCGCGGCCGAGGGCCGCGCCCATCGTGTGAAACTGGCTGGAGAGCGTGCTCATTGCGGCGGATAGCAGCACGAGGAAGAAAACGAGAGGGAACCAGGACGGCATGGCTTCCTTAATGAAGGTGGGGAGAATGCGCTCGATGTCGCCGCCCGCTACGTACTCGGTGGCAAGAGAATTGTACTTATTGTAGAAGTAGACATTGGAGAGAGCGCCGACGACGTACGCGCCGCCGGTGACGATGAGTATAAAGAGGCCGCCGATGCCGACGGCGCGATTGAGTTCTTTTTTGCTTCTGACGGTCATGAAGCGGACGGCAAGCTGCGGCTGTGCGATAACGCCGATGCCGACGCCGAGGGTGAGGCTTGTGATGAGGAGGTACCAGGTGCCGCTGCCGAAGACAGGCATGACGGTGTATCCGACGACACCCTGAGCGCGGGCGGCTTCGGGGACCTCGGCGGCGAGGGCGGTGAGGGAATCGTGGGCATTGAGAAAGCCGCCTGCGGCGGCATAGCCGTAATAGATCATGATCAACATGCCACCAAACATGAGCGCGCCTTGAAAGGCGTCAGTGTACATGACTCCCTTGAGGCCGCCGAAGAGGACATAGACGGCGACGATTACGGCGAAGATGAGGATGCCGGTGGAGATGTCCATGTTGAACTGGACGGAGAGAAATTTGACGCCGCCAAGAAGAGTCGCGGCGGCATACATCGGCATAAAGAAGAATATCACAAGTCCGGCTGCGGTCTGGATGAAACGGGAATCGTAGCGCTTGCCGAGAAGCTCCGGAAACGTGTGCGCGCCAAGGCAGTGTCCCATGCGACGGGTGGGGCCCCCAAATACGACAAAGGCCAGAAAGATGCCGACGAAGATGTTGAGGAAGACAAGCCAGAGTATCGACATGCCGACCTTGCCGGCCATGCCGGAGAAACCGATTATGGCGGATGTTGAAATAAACGTCGAACCGTAAGAGAGCGCCATTATGACAGGATGGGTGTTGCGACCCGCAATGAGGTAGCCTTCGGCGGTGCGGGAATGACGAAAGCCGAGATATCCGAGAAAGGCGATTATCATTATGTAAACGACAACCGCGACGACGTCGGTCGGGCTGAACGCGGGCGCGGGCTGAACCACCTCGACCGCGACAGGCTGCGGCGACGACGTCTCCTGGCCGCACACAAGCGAAGCAGGCACGGCGAGAAGGAAAAGCACAACTGCGAGCGCACACAGGCGATTCATCATGCACCCCCTTTTAAGGACCTCTTTCCGGCGACGGACACGGCACCGGGGCAAATTCAAATGGGACTACTTTCGCCTTTGGAGAGGGTCTTGTCAATACACTTGAGGTGTGGGGCAAAGAGAAGTTTTCAAGCGAGAGTGCCGCAGGGATATTCATGCGTCAGCCGCGTGAATGCGAAGGCCTTATGTGAAAGAATTAACAATGAACAATCGCGTGAACGGGGGGCATTTCCGCATTGAGAACAAGACATGAGGCGGAGGCGGCAAGCGGCGCGTGCAGCCTGTCAGCGCTGGAGCCTGGCGCTATGGACTTGCGAGGCCTCTATGACCTTTTCTGCGACCTGGATGGCCTCAAGCCCATCTTCGCCGGTGACGGGAGGCGGCGAGGAGGAGGCAACAGAAACGGCGAAGGCCTCGAGTTCCTTGGCGAGAGGCTCATGGTCGTCGAGCTTGAGTTCCTTTATGTCGAGGAGGTCCGGGAAGGAAAGCCCCGCGAAGTCGGCAAGAGAGGTGGCGCCGGACTTGAGGAGTCGCGCGGCTTCGAGGGTGAGCTTCTCACTCTTTCGATAAAGAAGCGCCTGGCGCGCTCCGGTGTCGATGGCGGCGTAACAGTCACGGCTGAAGAGTCGTATCTTGCGCATGGACTTTGTGGAAACGCGGCTCGCGGTGACGTTGGCGACGCACCCGTTTTCAAAGACGATGCGGGCGTTGCAGATGTCTTCATTGAACGCAATGACGGGCACCC
>CALMGO010000325.1 GCA_937863625.1 uncultured bacterium | reverse complement strand
AAGTGCCCCACGTGGAACTGACGCGCGAGGTGGCCAGGAGATTCAACAACTTCTACGGGGAGGTATTTCCGGAGCCACAGGCCAAGCTGACCAAAGCGGCAAGGCTTCTGGGTCTTGATGGGCGCAAGATGAGCAAGTCGTACGGCAACTCTATTCTGCTGAGCGATTCGGCCGAAGAGGTCCGCGCCAAGGTCATGACAATGTTTACTGACCCACAGCGCCAGCGCAAGAACGACCCCGGCAGGCCGGAAATGTGCAATGTACATGACTACTACGAGATATTTGCGCCGGAAGAGGCCGGCGACGTCGCTGAAAAGTGCCGCACGGCGTCATGGGGATGCACGAACTGCAAGAAGCGCATGGCGGAAGTGCTCTCGACCGTGCTATGCCCCATTCAGAAGCGACGGGCCGAGCTTCTCGCCGAACCCGGCAAGGTGGAGGCCATATTGTCCGACGGGGCTTCACGCGCCAGGGAGGTCGCGGTGGCCACAATGCAGGAGGTGCGCGGCGCGCTTGGGCTTAAACTCGAAAGAAGATAGCCCCTTTTGCCGACATACTCTTAGCCGGACGGCACTTATGTCAACCTCCATGTGAAGCGGGCCCTATGAACTACAAAGTCCAATTGGAAACCTTCGCCGGGCCTATGGATTTGCTTTTGTACCTCATTCGCACGAATGAGGTGGATATATACGACATCCCCATCGCCCTTATCACCGAGCAGTTTGTCTCGTATCTCGAATTGATGGAGGCGCTGGACATAGAGTATGCCGCGGAATTTCTGGTTATGGCCGCGACACTCATGGACATCAAGGCGAGGATGCTCGTGCCGCAGGAACTCCCGGTTGACGGCGAGGAGGACGAGGAACTGATAGACCCGCGCGACGAACTCGTCCGCGAACTTCTCGAATACAAGAAATTTCACGACGTGGCCCAGTACCTGGCGGACATGTACGACGAGCGGCAGCAGCAATTTGAAAGCGGCGGCGAGGCACCGGAAGTTGAGGAGAGGCCGCTCGAAGAAATAGCAGTCTGGGACCTTTTCTCCGCCTTTTCATCCGTCTTGAGGCAGATAGGCGCCGTTGGCGTGGAAATCACGTCCAAGGAACTGCCGGTTGAGACGTATATATCCTTGATCCTCGAAAGGATGCCCTTAGGAGTTAAGGTACCATTCACGTCTCTTTTTGACGGGCTGACTGACAAAGGGGAACTCGTCGGCATGTTTCTCGCGATACTCGAACTTGTGAGGCTGCGGAGTGTCAGCGCTTTCCAGGAGCGGGAATTCGGCGAGATTATGATTGAGATGCGCCCATCATCGGCACCGGACCAGTCTACATGACTTCGAAACCTGCCAAGCCCAACGCTCACGAAACACATCGCGATGAGGTTGAGCGCGGCGAGAGGTTTGAGTTTGGCGCGAACTGGAGCAGGTACCTGAAGCGCCTCGACGAGGCGCGCGTTTCAGGAGCCATAGATTCCCTCTGTTCAATGCTCGTAGTGTCGACCCTCGCCGGTAAGACTTTTCTCGATGCGGGCTGTGGAAGCGGCCTTTTTTCACTTGCGGCACTGCGTCTCGGCGCAACCGTGCGTTCATTTGACTACGATCCTCGCTCCGTGGCGTGCGCAGAAGCAGTCAAGCATCGTTTCGCACCCGACAATTCCGACTGGACCATCGAGGAAGGGTCCGTTTTGGACAAGGAGTATCTGGCCACCCTCCCCCGCTTTGCCGTCGTCTACTCCTGGGGCGTTCTCCACCATACGGGGGCCATGTGGGAAGCGATTGACAACACATTGAAGCTCGTTGCACCGGGAGGGATTTTCTTTATCTCCATCTACAACGACCAGGGGCGCGCAAGCCGTCAGTGGCGGGCGGTAAAGAGGGTCTACAACCGACTGCCACGCGGGCTGAAGTGGCTTGTTCTGTTTCCGGCGTTTGTACGGCTGTGGGGTCCGACCTTTGTCAAGGATACGCTGAAAGGAGCTCCGCTACGCACATGGTCCGGGTATTCGCGCACGGGGCGGGGCATGTCGCCATGGACTGACGTTGTTGACTGGGTAGGCGGTTATCCCTTTGAGGTGGCGCGACCCGAGGAAGTGGTCGAGTTCTGCGTCGCGCGAGGACTACGAGTGCGAAGTGTGAAGACACAAGGCTCCGGACTGGGCTGCAACGAGTACATCTTCGAAACTGCGGCCGGTTGACGGGTATGGACCAGGCCAAAACATTCTTAAGAAACGTTACAAGCCTCACGACGGCGAACTTCCTGACGCTGGTGGTGCAAGGCGTCGTGAGCATGTTCATCATAAATCACCTCGGGGAAGACCAATATGGCGCTTTCACGACGGCGATGGCCTTTGCGACGGTGTTTCTGATCTTCGCGGAAACAGGGGTTGGCGCTCGCCTGCTCTTTGACCGCAGCGGAGACAAATCGGCCATCGACGAGCATTTCGGGGCGGCCATGCTGCTTCACATTGGTCCGTACATCGTCGTGTTCGCGCTTACCATGATCGCCGCGAGGCTCTTCGGCTACAGTCATCTCGTTGTGACTCTTATCGCCATAGTATCCGTCGCGGCGGTCGTGCGCACGTTCGGAGAAGTCTGCGACAAGATCATCACCGTGTATCAGCAGATTCACCTCAATGCCGCGATGCGGTCGGTCAGGTTTCTCTCTACCGCCGTCGGTGGCGTACTCGTTATATGGCTCGACGCGGGGCCCATCGCCTGGGCGCTGGTGGTGCTCATCTCAAACGCCATCTATGCCATTGGGACATTCGTCATCAGTCTTTCGTTTTCGCGGCCGCGTTTTGTGCTGTCGACTCTGTGGCCCACACTCTGCGCGTCATACATGTTCGGCCTGGGAGCGATATTCTATGCCATCTACGAGAGCGTCGACCGCGTGATGCTTTCAAGGATGCTTCCCGCCGACACATGGCAGGCCAGCGTCGGGATATACGGCGCGGCATTCGTTTTTATGATGTTCACCTACTCGATACCGGCCTCTTTCATCGCGTCAATGGAGCCAATCGTTTTCTCAGCTCGCGGCAACTCCGGCGAACTTGCGAGACTCGGAAATCTTGCTTGTCTGTCCCTTGGAGTAGTGGCGCTGCCGATGACCGCCGGCATCGCCCTTCTTTCGGGTGAAATCCGAAGCCTCATACTGCCGAGTATCAACCCTGTCGCGGCGGCGGCGCTCCTGGTCCTCTCCGTCTTCGGCTTCTTCCGTTTCCTTAATTTCCCGGGCGGGATGCTGATGGCGGCGGCG
>CALMGO010000324.1 GCA_937863625.1 uncultured bacterium | reverse complement strand
GGTTGGACTCTTGCCAAGGTCGTCCGTGCCTACCGGGCACGGCGCTTGAGAAAGGGGACGAAGTCCCCCGGTTTGTGTTTCGTGCAACAGTGCCCGCAACTGGGTTGGACTCTTGCCAAGGTCGTCCGTGCCTACCGGGCACGGCGTTTGAATGAGAGGGGGCGAAGCCCCCTTAGAAGGCGCCACCCGGCCTGGGCAGAACTATGAGATTGCCTGTCATTTCCCTGTGGCCGCTGCCGCAGTAAACCGAGCAGTGGAAAGGGTGACTTCCTGCTTTGTCCGCTACGAATTCGATTGTTTCCGTCTTGCCCGGTTCGAGTTTCCTGTCGATGTCGTAATCGGCGATAGCGAGCCCGTGCTCGACGTCAGTTGCCGTCACTTCGAGGCGCACTTGGTCGCCCTGATTGACAACTACTTCGGACGGATCGAACTCATACTGGCGAGCCGTGACCTTTACGACGCGCACGCCGTTTTCAAGCGTTCCGCTGGGTTCATGATGTCCTAATGGCGCCGCCTCGGCCTCCTGTGAATGCACGTGCCCCTGTTGCGAACCATCTCCGTTGCCGCATCCGGCCGCCGCCAGGGGCAGCGTGAACGCCGCCGCAACGAGTGCCACCCTGATTGCCATGTTCATGAAGGTTGTTCCTCCTTTCGCATGTATTGACAATGGGCAGCGGCACTTTGTTACGAAAATCCGCACGTTCTTATGTCAGTTTCAGCGCACTGCCGCCGCCGACTTTGGCAGACGGGTCGTCCTGTGAGGCCTCTCTTTTTTCTTGACTTTTTACGCTATTTTCAGAGAATATCGCCTCGTATTCTTACGAGCCGCGAATTGTCCACCAGCAGGGGAATCGTGTCATATCCGACTAAGCGGGGCTTGGCCGCACACTGTCAACTTCGTCCATGCTCAGCACGCATGGTCATGAATACAGTCGTCCACGCTCATTAGGCGTGGAACCGAGTGAAAGGTGACTCAAATGCCGTATAATATTGTTGTTCTGGCAAAACAAGTGCCCGACACCAAGGCCGTCACCGGCAAGGCCATGAAGGACGACGGCACGGTAAACCGGCAGGCCCTTCCGGCCATCTTTAACCCGGACGACCTCTACGCGCTCGAAATGGCCCTCGCCATAAAGGATAGCTACGGCGGCAGCGTCACCGTGCTGACGATGGGACCGCCGCAGGCCGCAGAACTCCTGCGCCAGGCGCTTTATCGCGGCGTCGACCGCGTCGCGCTTGTCACGGACCGGCGCGCGGCCGCTTCGGACACGCTTGCCACTTCGTATATCCTCTCGTGCGCGGTAAAGACCGCCGCCCCTTATGACATCGTCGTCTGCGGACGACAGGCCATTGACGGCGACACAGCGCAGGTCGGCCCGCAGCTTGCCGAGAAGCTCGATCTTCCTCAGATTACGTATGTTGAGGCTGTGGAAGAGATAAGGAATGGAAAGATAACGGTTCGCAGGAATACCGACCACGGCCTTGAGACCGTTGCCGGTCCGTTGCCGCTTTTAATGACTGTCACCGACAAGGCGCCTGACCCGCGCTATCCTTCGATGAAACGGGTCATGCACTACAAAAAGGCCATGACCGCCTCAGCCGCCGCAGCGCAGAGCCTGCCGACGCCGCCGACGGAGTTCTTGATAGAGGAGTGGAATCTCGACAAGATATCCGCCGACCCTCAGCGCGCCGGCATGTCCGGTTCACCCACAGCCGTCAAACGCATTCAGGCCATTGTCCTCACGGGCTCCGAGTACAAGGAGATAAAGCCTACCCAGGAGGGCATAGACTCGCTCGTTCACGAACTGATTGAGGACCATACCATTGGATAATTCAAGAGTTAACAGAAACGGCGAAGTCTGGGTATATATCGAGGCCGTCCACGGCAAGATCGCCGACGTGTCGCTCGAATTGCTCTCCAAGGGCCGCGAACTTGCCGACAAACTTGCCGTGCCGCTTGCCGGCATGCTCATCGGCAGCGGCGTCGCCTCGCTTGCCGCGAAGGTATTTTCCTGCGGCGCGGACAGGGTCTACGCAGCCGACCATCCGCTGCTCGAACGCTACGAGACTCTGGCTTACGCCAAGGCCGCCGTCGCGCTCATCGAAGAGCACAACCCTCAGATCGTCATCTACGGCG
>CALMGO010000323.1 GCA_937863625.1 uncultured bacterium | reverse complement strand
TTTGAGGTCTTTTCCCGCCATCAGGCCCTCCGGTGCAGTTACAGCGCCTACTTCGCCTCTCTAACATACCCCATGCGCAGGCCGTAAAGCAAGTCCTGCACATAAGCTTGTTCATCGGGGTCGAGGTTGTTTCTTGTCTTCTCCTCAAGCGCGCCCAGCATATCAAGGATGGCACGCGCTGCGTCAAGGTCCTTCTTCTTCTCGCCGCTGAGCGGATTTTCGACCACGCCGAGATGAATCGAGGCCTGAAGGCCTAAATCCGCTACGAGCCTTATAAAAGGCGGAAGAGCGGAGAGCAGTTGCGCGGCATCATAGGAGTCACCATCGGCCGTAGCGGCGTTTTCAGGACCGCCAGGCGCGCCCGGCTCGGGTGCAAAACCCTCCTGCTCTTGCCTGGCGCGACTCTTCCAGTCTTCGTCCACCTTTTTGTCAGGGGCCTTGTGGTCATTATCGGTCATAGTGCAGTACCTCTCTTGGAAATCTACTCTTCCTTGCGCTTCTTGAGCGCAGCGGCTACAAACGATGCGAAAAGCGGGTGCGGCGCAAGGGGCTTGGACTTGAACTCGGGATGAAACTGAACGGCGAGAAACCAGGGGTGGTCCTTAAGTTCGATGATTTCAACGAGTTTGCCGTCCGGGGATAGTCCTGAGAAAATGAATCCCCTGTTTGTGTAGGCCTCTCGATAGGCGTTGTTGAACTCATACCTGTGGCGGTGTCTTTCTGAGACATTTCCAGCGCCGTAAGCAACGGCCGCGAGTGAGTCTGCGGCAAGGGAGCAGGGATAGGCCCCAAGACGCATGGTGCCGCCCATATCAACGACATTTCGCTGCTCGTCCATAAGCGTGATGACGGGAGTGGGCGTGGCGGAGTCGAATTCGAGCGAATTGGCTCGTTTGAAGGCGAGGACATTCTGAGCGAACTCAATGACGGCGCATTGGAGGCCGAGGCAGATACCGAAGAACGGCAGGCCGGATTCGCGGGCGTAGCGTATGGCGTCAATCTTGCCGCGAGTGCCCCTTATGCCGAAGCCGCCGGGGACAAGCAGCGCGTTCATTCCGGAAAGAACCTTCTCAGGACCGTCCTTTTCGATGTCTTCGGACTCAACCCGGTGAATGGCGACCTTGACACGGTTGGCGATGCCGCCGTGGGTGAGAGCTTCATAGATGGATTTGTATGAATCCTGCAGCGATATGTACTTGCCCACTACGGCGACATCGACGACGCCGTCGGGGTTCTTGATGATATCGACGGCGGACTGCCAGTCCGCGATGTCCGGCGATCCCGGCTGGAGGCCGAGGTAATTAAGGACGAGTTCGTCGAGTTTCTGATTTCTGAACACGAGAGGCAGTTCATAGATGGAGGTCTGGACGTCGAGCTCCTCGATGACAGCCTCAAGGGGGACGTTGCAGAAGAGTGATATCTTTTCACGGACGGATTTGGAGAGGGGCTTTTCAGTGCGGCATATGATTATGTCGGGCTGGATGCCCTTTTCCATGAGTCTCCCGACGGAGTGCTGGGTGGGCTTAGTCTTGATTTCGCCGGCGGCCTTGAGGTAGGGGACGAGTGTCAGGTGGACATAGAGGACGTTTGTACGGCCGACATTGTGGCGGAACTGGCGAATGGCTTCGAGGAAAGGCTCGCCTTCTATGTCGCCGACGGTGCCGCCGATTTCGGTGATGACGACATCGACGTCATCGGAGGCGATTTTGGCGACGGCGGCCTTTATCTCGTCGGTGATGTGCGGAATAACCTGGATGGTGGCGCCGAGGTATTCGCCGCGGCGCTCGCGGGAGATAACGGTCTCATAGATGCCGCCGGAGGTGTAGTTGGAATCGCGCGTGACGACCGAATCGGTAAAGCGCTCGTAGTGTCCGAGGTCGAGGTCGGTCTCGGCGCCGTCCTCGGTGACATAGACCTCGCCGTGTTGGAAGGGATTCATGGTGCCGGGGTCGACGTTGAGGTAGGGGTCGAATTTCTGCATCCTGATCGTGAGGCCATGGCGTTCGAGGAGCGCGCCGATGGCGGCGGAGGTGAGGCCCTTTCCAAGGGAACTGACCACGCCGCCGGTGATAAAGATGTGTTTTGCCATAGTCGATCACCTTATGGTTTTGAGTTTAGTCTTCTTTCTCTTTACGAAGGCCTGGAAGTCAGCCTCGGTGTCGATGCCTGCGGGCGCATTCAAGGTGACGGCGGTCTTGATCCTGAGACCCATCTCGAGTGCGCGCAGTTGTTCGAGTTTCTCAAGTTTTTCAAGGCGCGACTGCGGTGCGCGGGAGAACTCCAGAAGCGTGGCGCGCCTGTATGCATAGAGGCCGAGGTGACGGTAAATGCCAAGGGAGGCGAAATCGGCGGCCTCGTCGATGCCATCGCGCACAAAGGGCACGGCGGCGCGTGAGAAATAGAGCGCGTAGGAATCCCCTGAGACGACGGCCTTGACGGCGTTGGGGTTGCGATATTCATCAAGTGAGGCGATCGGCGTGACAAGGGTGGCGATATCAGCTGCGGCGTCATCCAGAAGGAGCCTCGCAGCGGCGTCAATGTCACAAGGATCGATCTCGGGCTCGTCACCCTGGACGTTCACTATGACCGATGCGTTGAGAAGGCCTGAAGAGACAATCTCGGCTATGCGGTCGGTGCCGGACTGATGGTCAGGCGAGGTCATCTGAACTTCGGCGCCGAAATCAGCGGCTGCGTCAAATATGCGCTGGTCGTCGGTAGCGATGATAATGCGGGAGGGAAATTCGGCAAGAAGGGCCTGCTCCCATACGTATTGCAGAAGGCACTTGTCGTCGAGCTCGAGGAGAGGCTTGCCGGGAAGGCGCGTAGAGGCAAAACGGGCCGGAATAACGACGGCGACAGCCCCATCGCAGTCACCGCCGCGGGGCTTGCGCTCGTTACCCACCAATGCTCCCTCACCTTCTGCAGCAGAAAGGAACCCGGTCGCATGTCCGCAATGAGCGCACAAAAGGCCGCCGGCGCAAAGTCCGTCACATGGCCGCCACACGCATGAAGCGGAGCAAGAAAACACGTTAACAAAGAATACCGTGGAAAACAATGATTTCCGGCGATTGGCAAAACAAATTACCGGTTCCATCGAGGAATGGTATTTTACGCTTTCCGGGGGGGAAAATAAACCC
>CALMGO010000322.1 GCA_937863625.1 uncultured bacterium | reverse complement strand
TGACCGCGATGATGGCGTCATCCTCAAATAGCACCTCGATTGCGCCCGCCGCAATGGTCGCCTCGCCGATGCCTCCCTCCGGCCCATCGTAGCAAACGATGTCCCCCGGGCTCACCGGCTCGCCTGCGGCCGCGCTCTTTCCATTAAGCGTGATATCGCCGGAGGCTATCGCCCTGCGCACCGCCCCGATCGAGAGAAACCAGAAACACCCGACCGCCGTCTCTTCAAGCGTCCCCGCCTCCTCGACGTAAAACTCTTCTCTCACATCCCCCCCCCCTCGCGGCTATTGCCACTGCCCCTTCTTGACGGCGCACTCCAGTGCAAACTCGCGCCCGCCCGTTACGACGGACCCTCCCGCCTTCCCCGCAAATCTGACCTGTGTATCGCCTACGCTGACAGCGACTTTCCCGCCGTCATTGGTCGCCTTCGCCGGCACAGGGTCGCCCGTAAAGAGCACGGTTACAAACACGTCTTCTTTCTCGGCCGCAGGCGGCGCTACCTCGACTCTCCACTTTGCCGCCGCAGCCGTCTGCGCGCTTTCCGCCTCGTCAAATGTCTCGCCCCCGTACGTGTAACCGTAGATGCTCTTTATGGCGGCCTTTTCCGGCAGGAGCGTCCTGCAGATGAGCCTCCCCTTGCCGTCGGCGATGATTACCGTATCGCCGCTTATCTCCGGCTCATTGCGACAGTGGAGAAGCCACGTCTTCGCGTACTCCGGTTTTGTGCTTACAACTCTGTCAAGGATCACAAACGTGTGCGGCCTGAGAAAGACTATCTGCCTCACCCACGATTCGAGTTTAGACTGCGAATACGCCGCGGTGCAGTCTCCCGCTACAAACATGTATTCGTCGCGGTTCTCATACGCGATGATGTCGCCGCGTTCAAATTCCTCCCGCTTCGCGTCCCAGTCCGGCAGACTTCCCACCGTCCATTCAAATTTCTTCGCCTGCCCGCCGTCGTTGGCGTACGCATTCCTGCCGCCGTCGCGAAGCATCGTCCACGTCTCGCCCGGCTCGTACACGAGTATGCAGTTGTGCGCGATCGTCCTCAAAAGCCAGTTGACCGAATGGTTCGAAAGATAGTCGATGTACTCTCCGCTCTCGGTGGCCAGCGGCTCGTAGCGGAATATCTCGAAATTCCCCACCTCGAAATGCTGGTGCCCCACAAAGTAATCCCCGCACTCAAACCTCAGCCATGACGCGTCGTCCGACCAGTCGCTCCTTGCGTACACCTTGCCGATACCCTCGGCCAGGTGCGCCGTCGGAAAAGTACTTATGTCGAGCGCATCGCTCTGCCCCTCGAGATAGAGAAAGTCCGTTATCTTCGACAGTGAATTCGACGCAGGCCTTGCCTTTGCCGCCGCGTAGCCCGCCAGCTCGCTCCCGCCAAAATACGCCGCCAGCACGGTCCTTGTGTTGCGCGGATACTCGTTAGCCCCTCCGTACACAAGCGACCCGTCGCCTTCGCACGCATACCTCTCGCTGCCGTACGTCCACAGTCCCGGATACGGCTGGAGCATTTCGTATGCGAGCCTGTCATAGTAAAATTCCGCCGCTGGGGCAAATCCGTCATATCCCTCCATGCGCCTCGCCATCTCCAGCCCCTCGACCATGTGCCAGAGCGAGTGCCGCGTATACCAACCGCATTCGGTAAATCCTCCGCCCGCGCCAAAACGCTTGAGCACCGGAAGCACCTTGCCCTCGTACAGTTTCACCAGCGCATAGTCGCGGAATTCCTTCGCCTTCGGATTCTCGCCCCATGTCGCATACGCTACGCGCAGGTAGCACAGTATCTTCGAGAGCGTCGAGTTGTGAAACGCCAGTTCATCCTCCGTGTATGTCGCCAGGTGGGTGTTGAGCCACGCTATCATTGCGCTTCGGTCTTCTGCGGATATGTCGTCATAAAAGAAATCGTACGTCTGAGCCACTTCCGTCATGGCAAGCCAGGTGTCCTGATGCGCGTTGGTCGTGCCCGCTGCGACGTCCGCGAGTGCCTTCGTGATAAATGCCTTCTTTCGCTCCGCGTCGATTCCGTCGAGCGCCTCGACTATCCCCGCCGCCAATAGAGAGTCGTTTGTCCTGCAGACCTCATAATACCTCGGAAATTCCTGCCGCCGCTTCTCCATGTGTTCCTTCGGCCCCAGAAGTCGCGGGTGCCCGCCTGTGAGCACGTCCTTCCACGCGCCCGTCGCAGTTGCCGGCTTCGCTTCCGGAACTCCGCACATTCCCGTCGCCCCAAGAAGAAGGAAGAAGACGCTCATTGTCGCCAACGTAGTCCTGCTCGTTCTCATGGTGTCCTCCATGTAGTTCACCGACTCAGATTTCTCGTAAACCGCGCATTTCGCATCTGTCGAGTAGTAAGAACAGGATGACCTCGCCTTCGTGAAGGCCTTTTACCCGCGCTTGCCGGCCTTTTTGCCTTTCCGTGCGTCTTCGCTGCGTTTTGCCGCCGACTTGTCCGCCGCCTGCGACAGCGCCCGAGCCTTGGCCGCGTCCTTTTTGAGTTCATCCACGCTTTTGGTGTGAAGCCTCGCAGCCCCCTTCCACTTGCGCGTCCCGAGACGTTTCGCGCTTGAGAGGCGCTTTTTCGCCGCCGCGATTTCCTTCTTGTACTGCGGCAGCCACTCGGCCTGCGCCACGAGCATCTCGTCTGTCATCTGCCATATCTCTTCGGTGTTGCACACTGCTCCCGTCAGCGGGTCGTGCATCATGGCCTGCTTGAGAAGCGTCACGTCTCCCGCTACCGCCGCCTCGACCGCCATCCTCTGCACGCTCACGCTCGCATTGCACGTCGCCGCGCACGCAAGCGGCAGTTCTCCAACGCGCGGGATATTCACCCCCGTGCGGTCCACGTATCCCGGCACTTCCACCACGCAGTCGGCGGGGAGATTAGTTATGCAGCCGTTGTTTCTGACGTTAAAGTGCCCCCTGTATGGCCGCCCTGTTTCCAGCGCCTCGATGATGTAACTGGCGTGCTCCGTCCCGCGGTCGGCCGGCCCGATTAGTGCGTCCTTCGCCGACAGCCAGTGCGGGTAGTCGGTCTTGAACCAGTTGCGCCCCTCGGTGCACACCCGCAGGTACCCGCCCGTTTCGCCGTTAATCCAACTCGACAGGTCTATCCATTTGCGCGTCTCCGTC
>CALMGO010000321.1 GCA_937863625.1 uncultured bacterium | reverse complement strand
CGCCTATCTTCCATCGGTGATTCCAACTGTCAAGCGCCGCCGCGAAACGACACCCAAACCGCGGCCATGGCCGACTTGCCCCGCCTTGCCTTCGACCGGTATCGTACCCCCGCTGTGCGATTGCTATTGCACCGCCGCGAGCGACCATTATAGTTGATTGCCGGGCTCCTGCCGGGTATGCCCGCGAGACGTCATCGCCTTAGAGGAGGATTTCTGTCATGCGCGCTTACGCCAAAATCGCCTTCGCATTTTGCGTTCTGGCCGCCATGCCTGCCTTGGCCCTCGCCCAGTCCGCCAACCTCATCGATGACGGCTCCTTCGAGATGACAAAGCCCGCCGACCAGTTCGGCCTTGTCTTCGAGAAATGGTCCGGCTGGAAATACGAGGGAGACTGCGAGTTCCGCGTCGGAGAGGTCGCCCGCACCGGCAAGACCTCGTGCCTCCTTTTCGGCGGCGGCCCCTGCAAGATCCGCATCCGAGTTCCCGAACGCGCCCTCGCCCCCGGCAGATACAAAATCACCGCTCTTCTCCGCGGCCTCGATATCGCCCCCGGCCAGTGGAACCTGTCGACCGAGTTCATGTTCGACGGCAAATATATCCCCCTCGGCAAAACCGGCACCGTCGGCTGGACGCCGCTTACATACGTCGCCGACGTCGCACAGAATGACAAGGTCGAAGGCCCCTCCTTCGGCCTCATGGGCACAGGCTTCTTCTGGATCGATGACGTGTCGATGGTCAAGGTCGATTCCTCCGTGCCGCTCACCGATAATCCCGTCCTCGGCAGCGAAGAATCTCCCATCGCGTCCCCCGTCGCGCTCGACCCCGCCACCGCCGTGCGCTGCAGCGTCTGCGGCTACCGTAACGCCCCCGGCGGCGCATCCTGCTACGCATGCGGCGCGCCGCTCGCCGCCGCAACGAGCGCCTCGCGCGGCCCGGTCATCAGGACCATCGCGTCCTTCGAGCAGGGTGAGTCCCCGTTCTCGCCGGGTGATATCGTCACCAGGCACGCCACCGTCGGCGACCGCTCCCTCGCCCTGACGTCGGCCTACGCCTCCATGGACACGCCTCAGGACTGGACCGGCTATGACTACCTCGCCGTTGACGTCTACAACGAATCCCCCGATGCAAAAGAGTTTTCCATCGAGGTCCGCGATGACAAGACCACCGGCTACTGGACCCGCGTCAACTACATCACCATCGCTCCTCCCGGCGCCTCCACCGTCATCATGCCCACCGCCATTTACGTCGGCGAAAAAAGCCGCCCCGGCCGCATGCTCGACAAGACCAAAATCACGCGCCTCGTTTTCGGCGTCCCCGAAAACGCTCCCATCTATCTCGATAACGTCCGCCTCATCCGCGACACCGCCTCCGCCGAAGCCATATTCCCCGGACTTTTCGCGTTCGACCTCGGCACCGAAACGAGCCCCCTTATGGAGGGGTTCACCCGCATCAGCCCGGCCACGGTATATAGCAAGGGGCGCGGATATGGCCTCCTCGATGCCAAAGTCTGGCGAGCCCTTGACGTCCTGCAGCCCGAGCCGCTCTACGAGGACTTTATCTGCATCGAATCCGGCGGCCTCGCCGTCGACGTGCCCAACGGCACGTACCACGTATTCGTCAATATCGACAACCCGTCGGGCTACTGGGGCGAGTATCAGAAATACCGCACCCGCTCCATAATGGCCGAGGGCCGCGCCGTCGTCACCGACACGATGGACCTCGACGCGTTCAAGGCCAAGTACTACCGCTACTGGAATGTCGAGGACTCCCCCGCCGACGACACTTTCACGAAATACCAGGAGCCCTACTACAACGAAAAGGAGTTTGACGTCGACGTTGCCGATGGGCAGTTGAATATCGACTTTTCCGGCAGCGACTGGTCAGTTAGTGCCTCGGCCGTCGTCATATACCCTGCCGCCAAATCCGCCGAGGGGCAGAAATTCCTCGAGTACGTGACCGCCAAGCGCCGCTTCCATTTCGATAACTACTTCAAGCGCATCCTGCACCAGCCCACCGGCGGCGAGACGCTCCCCGCGCCGGACAAGTCGCAGCCCTTTGTCGTCTTCAAACGCGAC
>CALMGO010000320.1 GCA_937863625.1 uncultured bacterium | reverse complement strand
GGCATGTAAGGCCTTGAAAGACAAGGGGGCTCTTGATATATATGTAGGGTCTACGCATGCTGTTTTTTGTGACGGCGTAGTCGAAAACCTCGCTGCCGCGCCCATAAAAGAGATAGCGGTGACCGATACCATACCGCTTGGCGAGGCGGGTAGAGAGTTGAATGTGCGCGTTCTGACTGTGTGCCGCCTCCTTGGCGAAACCATGCGCAGAATCCACTTTAACGAAAGCGTCTCGAGCCTTTTTGACTCCGGCTCTGAGGCGATGCTTTTTTAGATAGTGCCGCGAAAATAACCGAAAGGAGTATCCCGATGGCCAAGCGTCCTCTCATTGAGGCCACCAAGAGAGAGCAAAAAGGCTCTCATTCCGTCGCGCGCCTGCGCAAGGAAGGTGCAGTCCCCGCAATCATTTACGGTTCAGGTGCGCCTGTCGAGATGATCTCCGTCAGCCACGAGCGCATGCGGGAGATCATAGAGGCTCGCTCCCGCACCGTAGACCTCAAGCTCGGCTCCAAGTCTCAATCTGCCATAGTCAAGGATGTCCAGTATGACCACCTCGGCAGCGATGTCTTCCATGTCGACTTCGAAAGGATCGAACTCTCCGAAACCGTCCGCGTCGAGGTCTCGATCGAAACGCACGGCGTCGCAAAAGGCACCAGGCTCGGCGGCGTCCTTGAAGTAGTCCACAAGCACGTGAGCGTCGAATGCAAGGCTGGCGACATTCCCAACGAAGTAGTCGTCGAAATCGCCGACCTCGATATTGACCAGTTTGTCACCATCGGCCAGTTGCAGATTCCTGAAGGCGTCAAGGTCCTCGACGACCCCGCCGCTATATGTGTAGTCGTCCATCCGCCGCGTAAGGAGGTCGATGTCACTGCTGAGGCCGAGGCCGGAGCGGAATTGGCCGAGCCCGAAGTCATAGGCGCCAAAAAGGAAGAAGAGGAGTCCGGGGAGGAGAGTTAGTCCGCTCGTGGCCGACGGTGCTAAGAAGATCATTCTCGGGCTCGGAAATCCCGGCCCCGAATACGAGGCCACAAGGCACAATGTCGGATTTCGAGTTGTCGACGCCTTGGCTGCTGGGGCCGCTATCCGCGTGCTCAAGCGACGTGCCAAGTCGCTCGTGGGAGAGGGGGCGCTGCAGGGAGTTGAAGTTGTCCTTGCCAAGCCCCAGACCTACATGAACAATTCCGGCCGTGCCGCTGCGGCGTTGCTGGAGGCTTACGGGGTGCGCCCCGAGGATATCTTGGTCGTCTGTGACGATTTTCATCTTGACCTCGGAAAGATTCGGATTAGAAAAGGTGGCTCCAGTGGCGGCCAGAAGGGTCTGGCCTCCATTGTCGAAACCCTCGGTACCAGTGAGGTCCCGAGACTCAGAATCGCCATCGGGCCCCTTAAGGGCGACCCGGTGGACTTTGTGTTGACGGCTTTCAAGAAGCGCGAATCGCCTTGTCTCCACGAGGCGCTCGATATAGCCGTTGCGGCCTGCGCGGTGTGGGCTGTCGACGGCATAGATGCGTGTATGAACGCTTACAATTGATCCACCGGCGAATTGTCCGCGTTCATCGGTTGTTTGTTCGGGTTTTGTTCCAATGCAGGATACTGGCCAAGGAGATATGCCTTGAGGCTTTACGAAGCTATGTTCATTGTTGATTCGTCTCAGGCCGAACGTGACTGGGACGGCGCCGCTGGAGAAATCCAGGCGATTATTGCAAAGCACGGCGGAAAAGTCGTTGATTTCCGCAAATGGGACGACAGGCGTTTTGCCTATGAGATCAAGCGCATGAAGCGCGGCGCCTATGCCCTCGTTCACTTCGAGGCGCCTACCCTCTCTATCGAGGCGATGCGCCGCGATTTCGTAATCTGTGAAAAGATCGTCCGGCAGCTCATTACCGTCGACGCCGACGGTGTCCCCACCGGCGACGAGCGCCCGGGTATCACCTCTACGGCGATCCCCGACTTCCCGGACCGCAGCAGGGGCCGCGATTCAAGGCCCTCCAGGCGCGGCGATGACTCCGCTGCCGACGATGGCGTCGATGCTGACGCCGAATCGACCGACGCTGATAAGACCGAATAGCCCTCGGGCGTTTTCCTGCCCGCTGTATTAGACTGATGCTGGAGGCGGCAAATGGCTAACCTGAACAAAGTATTCCTTATGGGTAACCTCACCCGTGACCCGGAGTTGCGCTACACTCCGCAGGGTACTGCCGTTGCCTCTTTCGGCCTCGCTACCAACAGGCGCTGGAAAGGCCCAAACGGCGAGGAAAAGGAAGACACCGTCTTCGTTGACGTCACTGCTTTTGCCAGGCAGGCCGAGGTTATTAGCGAGTATATGTCCAAGGGGCGCCAGATCTTCATCGAGGGGCGTCTCAAGCTCGACCAGTGGCAGGACAAAGAGTCAGGCGCAAAGCGCTCTAAACTCACTGTCACCGTCGAGAGCTTTCAGTTTATCGGAGGACCAGGACAAGGCGGAGATGCCCCCCAGGGCGGTCAGAGACGCGCGCAGCGTCCAGCTGCTTCCGCGGCCTCGGCCTCCGCTGACGATGCCGACTCCGGTCCCGTTGATGACGATATCCCATTCTGATTATAGACCCAAAGGGAGAAAGTAACGCATATGCCAAAAGAAAGAAAAAGAACGACCAAACAGCCCAACAAATGCCGCTTTTGTCGCGCTAAGGTCGACGACGTCGATTACAAGGATATCAACACCCTCAAGAAACTCGTTACCCCGCAGGGCAAGATGTTCTCCAGAAAACGCGCCGGAAACTGCGCCTATCATCAGCGCGTTGTAAAACGCGCCATCAAGCGCGCGCGTTTCCTCGCACTATTGCCCTATATCGGGTAGGCTCTTTGCAGGATAAAGTACGTCTGAAGTCCAAAAGGGAGAAAGTATGCAGATCCTTCTTAGGGAAAACGTCGCCAATCTCGGCAGACGCGGCGACATTGTCACTGTAAAAAACGGCTACGCCCGCAATTTCCTCCTGCCACAAGGCATCGCCGTCGCCGTCAAGGCCGGTGACCTCAAGTCCATCGAGCAGGAGCAGGCACGCCTCGTAAAGGCCGCCGAAAGGGAGCGTATGGAGGTCGCCGCGCTCGCAGAGCGCTTCGTCGACGCCTCCGTTACGATTGTTTCCAAGGCCAACGAAGAAGGCCACCTCTTCGGCTCGGTAGGCCCCAAGGAAATCGCCGAGGCCCTTACCGCCGCGGTTGTGCCTGTCGATGAATCCGCAATCCGCCTCGAGTCGCACATTAAGGCCCTCGGCGTTTACGATGTGCCGATTCATCTCTCCGCCGATGTCGAAGTCCAGGCCAAGGTTTACGTTGTCGGCGAATAACGCCGGCTGACTGTATATGGGCGCGGCGGCACCATGTGCCGCCGCTACACGCCCGGGGAAAGGTCGAGTTCGCGCGCAATGTCCACACAGTCACCGTTCGACAGGGTGCCGCCTCAGGATCTTGAAGCCGAAGCCGCCGTCCTCGGTTCCATCGTCCTCGACAACGACTGCGCCGGCGAAATCGTCCAGATCCTGACCCCAGATGCGTTCTACAGCCGCAGGGACCTGGCCGTCTTCGAGGTCCGTGTCACCCTCTATGACGAGCGTCGCGCTATCGACCTTATTACCCTGCGCGACGAGCTTGCCAGAAAAGGCGTCCTTGAAGACGTTGGTGGCGTCCAGTTCCTTACCGGACTCGTCGAGTCCGTCCCCTCGGCCGCCAACGCCGTCTTCTACGCCAATATCGTTCGCGACCGCGCCGTGCTTCGTTCCCTGATCCAGGCCTGCACCGGTATCGTCCAGGACGCCTTCGAAGGCCGTGATACCGCTGACAACGTCCTCGATAGGTCCGAAAAACGCATCTTCGACATCGCCGAAAACAGAATAGGCGTCGAGGCGGCCCCGCTTAATGAAATCCTGAAGAAAACCTTCGAAAAAATCGACAGTTTTCACGACCGAAAGGGCCACTATACCGGAATTCCTTCCGGATACGACGACCTCGATGCCCTCACCAGCGGCTTTCAAAATTCCGAAATGATCATCATTGCCGCCCGACCCTCGATGGGCAAAACCACCCTCGCGCTCAATATCGCCGAATACGTCGCCGTCCACGAAAAACTCCCCGTTGCCGTCTTTTCGATGGAAATGTCCCAGCAGATGCTCGCGCAAAACCTCCTCTGCATGCACGCCCGCATAGACGCCTCCAAGCTCCGTAGCGGGTTTCTTTCCGACGAACAGTGGACCAAGCTCGGTCTTGCCCTTGGCAGCCTCTCTGAGGCCCCTATATATATTGACGACACCCCCGGCCAGACGATTCTTCAGCTGCGAGCCAAGGCGCGCCGCCTTGCCGCCCGTCACAAGATCAAAATGATCATCGTTGACTACCTCCAGCTCATGAGCGCCCCCGGCGAGGAAAGCCGCCAGCAGGAAATAGCCAGCATCTCCCGCGGCGTAAAAGCGCTTGCAAGAGAGCTCGATCTGCCGATAATCGCTCTGTCTCAGTTGAACCGCTCGCCGGAGGCCCGCGAGGGGCATAAGCCCCGCTTGGGCGACCTTCGCGAGTCGGGCGCTCTCGAGCAGGACGCCGACGTAGTCGTCCTCCTGCACCGCCCGGGCTACTACCAGGGCAAATCCGAGATGCCCGGCGAGGCGGCCGCTCCCGCCGGCGCCGAGGAGACCGAGATTATTATCGCAAAGCAGCGAAACGGCCCCACTGGTGTCGTGCAGCTGGTGTTCAGGAACAATCTGCTCCGTTTCGAGTCGTCTACGCGAGGGTTTCAGTAACTCATCCTTCGAGGGGGAAGCAGTCAGGATGGCATCCGCAAAAAAACTGACCGTCGTCTTGCTCGTGTGCGTCTTCGCCTCCGCCGCTTTTGCCGCCGGAGAGCGCATACATAGCGTTACCGTGACCGGGGCGGCAGGCGCTGACCTCACAAAGGCCCAGCGTACCATAACGGCCCGTGCCGGCGACCTTTACCAGGACAAAATCCTCCAGGACGATGTCGTTACGCTGCTCGACCTCCCGTTTGTTCTCTCTGCGCGCGCGCGTCAGTCCGCATCCCCCGATGGCATAGACGTCGTCTACGAACTCGAAACCAGGGGCGCCGTGACAGGCGTCCATTTCACCGGCAACCGCAAGCTCAAAGCCAAAAAGCTCCTCCGCGAGGGAAAGCTCGCTGACTTCAAGTATTATGACATTGCCCGCCTGACAGAGGCTCGCGACCTCATCATCGAAAAATATAAGAAACTCGGTTACCTCTTCGCAAAGGTCGATTTCGCCTCGCAGCCTGACGGCTCTGTTCTCTTCACCGTTCGCGAGGGAAAGCGTCTCAAGGTCGCCCGCGTCAATGTCATAGGCAATACCGCCTTTGACGACGATGTCCTCAAGAAGAAGAGGAAGACCAAGACGCGTAAGTACCTTCTCTTTCCCTTCCGCCTCGACGAAAACCTCCTCGAGGAAGACCGCCTCAACATGCAGGACTTCTACCGCGACAGCGGGTACCTCGACGCCACGGTGGCCCTGAGCCTCAACCTCACCCCCGGTGGCAAAGGCATCATTATCGACATGCTCGTCA
>CALMGO010000319.1 GCA_937863625.1 uncultured bacterium | reverse complement strand
ACCTCAGTATCCGTTTTTTGTCATGTCTGTGGAGAAAGACCGCCAGACCAAAATAGAGCGCGAAAAAACTCAGCAGCCCGACACCCACCAGCAGTGCCTCCTGTTTGTACCACGGCACTTCCGGATGGAGAATCGTCATTATTGCTGCGGTGACTATGGCCACCAACGCGGCTGCCGCGCCGATTGCCGCCATCCGATACATGCTCCGCGCCGTGTAGTATCCGGCCACAACGGCTCCATTTCCCGTTTCGCGGACCCTTCCTTTGAAGTGCGCGAAGCCGAGAAGGAACCCCCGCATGGTCGCGAGCGGGATGTTGTATTACAGACCGAAGTCTTTTCCAGTGACAGCGCCGAGTACGCCCGTCACGAATGCTTGCCGGTAAAGCATCGTCCGCCAGCGCGGCCCGGTGGCCTGGGAGATCCGCCTCAGCGCGTCCTCCTCGCTTATCGCGACCTCCCAGATGACATCATCCCTCGGCCTGTTCTTCACATACAGCATCGCTGCTCGCTTTCGCGCTGCGCCTGACCGCCCCTTGACCTGACAACCTATCTTGCCGATAATACACCATTATGAGACCGAAATTAAACGAATTCCGTGATGCCTTTTCCCCACGCGAGGTGCGCGCCCGCAGTGCGGCGGCCTTTTGTGCCGACGCCCGGGCGGTCATCATTACCACGCCGGCAGCCTGAACGCTTGCCAAAAGGCCTGCGTTCCCTTATCCTTTCCTGTTTCCTGAACATGGTTAACGTTTCTATAGAGGATTTCTGATATGTCTGACAAGGATGCGCCAAACTACAAAGACACCCTCAATCTCCCCAAGACCGCCTTTCCCATGAAGGGCGGCATGAAGGAGCGTGAAAAGGATTTCCAGAAGGCCTGGGCCGATATGGACATCTACGCCGCCATCCGCAAGGCACGCGCCGGCGCGAAAAAGTTCATCCTCCACGACGGCCCCCCGTACCCCACCGGTGACATCCACATCGGCACCGGCATGAACAAGGTTCTCAAGGACCTCGTCGTCAAATACAAGACCATGCGCGGCCACGACTCGCCGTATATCCCCGGCTGGGACTGCCACGGCCTGCCCATCGAGTACAAGGTCCTCTCCGAACTCGGCTCAAAGGCCGCCACGACCCCAAAACCCGTAATCCGCAAGAAGTGCCATGAATACGCCATGCACTTCGTCGAGCGCAACCGCACGCAGTTCAAGGCCCTCGGCATCTTCGGCCGCTGGGACAAGCCATACCTGACCCTCAACCCTGATTACGAGGGCGCGGTCATCGAGGCGTTTGCAGATATCGTCGAAGGGGGCTATGTAACGCAGGCGCTCAAAGCCGTTCACTGGTGTTTCAGTTGCGAGACGGTCCTCGCCGAAGCGGAGCTCGAGTATTCCGACGAGAAGAGCCCCTCGATCTTTGTGAAGTTCCCCGTCGAAGGCGACTATGCGGACGTCTTTCCTGCGATAAAGGGCATGGACACGTCGGTTCTCATCTGGACCACGACTCCGTGGACGCTCCCGGCCAATCTCGCCATAGCCGTCCACCCGGAAGCGTCCTATACCGCCGTCACGTACGCCGACCCCAATAGCGGCAAGCGCGAGGCAGTCATCCTCGCCGAGGCGCTCGTCGACAGTGTCTTCGCGAAGGTCGGAGTTACCGACTTTGCCCGCACGCAGCAGGTGGTCAAAGGCCGCGTGCTTGAAAACCGCAAATACCGCCACCCGTTTGTCGACCGCACTTCGCCGGTCATCCTTGCTTCGTACGTAAGTCTCACCGACGGCACAGGCTGCGTTCATAACGCCCCCGGTCACGGTCACGAGGACTTTGTCGTCTGCCGCCAGTACGGCATCGACCCTTATTGCCCGGTCGACAGCAAGGGGCGCTTTACCGACGACGCTGCGCAGTTTGCCGGGAAAAATATCTTCGAGGCCAACCCTCTCATCATCCAGGAACTGCGAAACACTCACAGCCTCCTTTTCACGGAGAATATCTCACACTCGTACCCGCATTGCTGGCGCTGCAAGAAACCGGTCATATTCCGCGCCACCGAGCAGTGGTTCGTCGAGGTCGACCGGGGCGACCTGCGCAAGCGCCTCCTCGAAGAGATAGACAAGGTCGAATGGATCCCCGACTGGGGCAAGACGCGCATCGTCTCGATGGTAGCCGAGCGGCCCGACTGGTGCATCTCCCGTCAGAAATCGTGGGGGCTGCCGATACCGGGATTTTACTGCGAGTCCTGTGGCGCGGTCCACATGAGCCCCCACACTATCCGCCACGTGGCAAAGGTCTTTCGTCAGAAAGGCTCGACGTCGTGGTTCGAGCTGCCTGCTGAGGACTTTCTCCCCGAGGGAGCCAAGTGCGACAAATGCGGCGCGACCGCGTTTCGCAAGGAAACGGACATATTTGACGTTTGGTTTGAGTCCGGCTCCAGCCAGCGCGCCGTCTGCCGCCAGGAAAAGGATCTCTCCTGGCCCGCCGACCTCTATCTCGAAGGCACCGACCAGCACCGCGGCTGGTTTCAACTCTCGCTTGTCGTCGCCACTGCTGCGGATAATGCCGCCCCTTATCGCGCCGTCCTCACGCACGGCTTTGTCATCGACGACAAGGGGCAGAAGATGTCCAAGTCCCTCGGCAACTTCATCTCCGTCGAGGACGCGTTAAAGGAATTTGGCGCGGAAATAACGCGCCTGTGGGTCTCAAGCGTCAATTTCCGCGACGACATAAACGTCTCGCGCGACCTTATCTCCAAGCTCCAGGACGCTTATCGCCGCATCCGTAACACTTTCCGCTACATGCTCGGGAATATCTCGGACTTTAACGCTGACACGGACTCAGTAGCCGCCGCGGACCTTTTGGAGATCGACCGCTGGGCGCTTGCCGAGCTCGCGCGGCTTGTGGACGACGTGACTCGCGCGTATGAAAACTACCAGTTCCACCGCGTTTATCACCTCGTCCACAATTTCTGCGTGGTCGAGATGTCGAGTTTCTACCTCGACATCCTCAAGGACCGCCTGTACTGCGACGCGCGGGCTTCCCAGTC
>CALMGO010000318.1 GCA_937863625.1 uncultured bacterium | reverse complement strand
CGCGGTGACAAAACTCCCCACGAGAATGTCCGCCGCCCCGGAGGCTGCGGCGAGAATCCGCGTGCCGTTCGTAGTTGTCATGATTACATCGCGCCCGCCAACCGTCTCGGGCGTAAACTCGCCGGGTGAATTACCAAGGTCGAAGCCGTCAATCCTGGCCCCTCCCCTTTCGCCGGCCAAAATGGCGCCCTCACATGCTGCGGCAGCCTGCCGGGCCTCGTCGACACTGAGGTACGGTCGGATCGACGCTGCTCCCGACGACAGCGCCTGAATCATGGACGTGGACGCGCGAAAGCAATCAATTGCGACGACGGTCTTGCCTGTGACGTCACGACTTTCAAATTCGCCGGGGGTGTATGTGACACCAATTCTCATAAGTGCCCTGCTCGAACGCATGCTCTCTCGATACAAACCAGCGAAGTATTTATACCAGAGCACCGGAGAATCCGCAAGGACGTGTCAAAAGCAAGGATTTGAACTAAAATGATCGCGCAAGCAGTGCCGCGTGATGAGGTCTACTTTGCTTTTCTGTACACCTTAACGTCAAGATGCTTAACGCCCCACCGCTTGGCCTGACCGTAATATGGCATCCTCAGGTCGATGTGGTAGCGACGGTAGCGCTGCCAGGAGTCACGCATGCCGCTTCCAGTATCGTCTACTTCCTTACTGCCGACACCCGGGATAACTACGTAGCACCCGTAGGGAATGGCTTTGGGATCTGTTGCTACGCCGTCCATCTTCCAGGCATTCTGCCCGAGGGAGGTCTTGCCGTCCGCAAACTTCCCGCAGGAGCGCCTGCCCGGCTCATATGCGGTGACCTTTGCGCGCACGGTCTTCCAGTACACATAGCCTGGAGGCACGGCGTCATTTGAAGACGCAGGCTTTGCGGCTACACGTTTGGAATCCGCAGTGTTGGGTTGCGCCGCATTCTCCGCCGTGTTCACAGATACAACAGTAGTGGCTTCGACAGCCTGGGTGCCCTCTCGGGCCAGCAAGGCCGAAATCGCCTCTTCCGTTGTAGGGTGGAACCCCGGCGTGGTCATGCCGGTGGCTTCGCCTTCAACAGAGAGGCTATTCCAAGCCACTGTGACGAAGGCGATGCATCCCAGCAGGACCGGCAGCGCGGTCCTTTTCCTACGCATTTTCCTCTGGGGTTGCGGCAACAGCGCTGCCCGCGCTGTTACCTAATGAATTGTCCCGCTCTCCGATACAACTGGGATGGTCCTCTACCTCCCAGTATGCTTATTATACCGCTTGGACAGCCTTAACGTGGCAAAGTTCCGCTGCAAACAGGCAGCCTTTTTTCATCAAGCGGCATGTAAGACCCGCATCCTCTTGCCAGACCATTATTTAGGGCCAGACTCGTCTTCAAACAATCTTTCGTGCTCGGCCCTGTGATTTGTCGATTTCGGCGCGTTTTTCCTCGTAACCCGTGCGCCCCATGAGCGCGTACGCGGCTACCTTACCCGCCTCCACTCCCGGCTGGTCAAATGCATTTATCCCGTAGAATGCGCCGCTTATGGCAGTAGCAGCCTCAAACAGATACAGAAGCTGCCCGAGTGTAAACTCACTTATCTCCGGAATCATGATCGTGCCGTTGGGGCGACCTGCCTCGGTGAGTGCTACCTCAGTGCCCCGTTTTTCGGCGGCGATGAGTTCGTTCAGGGTGCGGCCGTTCAAGTATCCCACCGCCGCATACTCGCCAAGCACTGATGGTATGGACACCTGGTGGTTGAATTTCTCGACTTCGATAAACGTTATCGATTTGTCAAACGGCCCTTCGACGTAGAGTTGGACCTGGCTGTGCTGGTCGGTGGCGCCGAGCGCTTTTACCGGAGTCGGCCCGACGTTTATGACCTTTCCGTCAGTCGAGATTTTCTTGCCGAGGCTTTCCGCCCACAATTGCCTGTACCAGTCGGATACGTCCGCCAAAGCCGACGAATAGGGCATGACGACTGACACGTTGACGCCTCTCTTGCAGAGTATGTACTGAAGCGCAGCATACGCCAATGCGGGATTTGAGTCTATCGCCTTTGCCTCCGAACGGCGGTCCATGAACGCCGCCCCGGAAAGCAGCTGTCTGATGTTGATCCCGAGCATGGCCGCCGGAAAGAGCCCGACAGGCGTAAGGACCGAAAAGCGTCCGCCCACATTGGGGGCAATGGGAAGCGTCCTCCATCCAAGGTCGCCGGCCATCTTGCGGAGCTCCCCCTTGGCGGGGTCGGTAGTTGCAATGAAATGGTCCGCCACGTTGCCGCCGAGGGCCTTTGTCATCATCTCATGAAAGATCACCAGTTGCGAAACCGTTTCCGCCGTACCGCCGGACTTGGTGATAACGTTGACAAGAGTCTTGGCCGGGTCGAGCACTTCCATGACGCCGGCGATCGCGTCCGGATCGATATTATCCAGGACAAAAAGCTTCGGCCTGCCGCCGCGAGCCTTGCTGTCAAGCATGTTGTAAAGCGGATGACAAAGCGCGCTCATGAGCGCGATAGTGCCAAGGGCGCTGCCGCCGATGCCGAGAACAACGAGATTCTCGAAACGCCCCTCGAGCGCCGTCGCCTTCTTTATCACCATTCCGGCGGTGGTCTCATCATACGGCAGGTCCATGAAGCCGAGAATGCCTTCGGCGCGCTGCCGGGAGAGAGTTGAAAATACCCCATCGACCATGCCGCCTGCGGCCTCCAGTTCGGCGGCGGACACACCGTGCTCGCCTACGGCATCGGACAGCATGTTGGTGTAGTCGTAATGAATCTGGTGCTCTTTCATGTCGGACGAAGGCATCGCCTGTCTCCCTGTTTCTATTGTGCCAAGAGCAGCGATCCTCTCACATCGTTCGGGCCGCAGTAGTTCATTCTCAATGTTTCCGAGTCGTCCGCGACAAGCGGCGATATCTCAATCATATCAGCGGGGTCTCCGTTCGCGTCAGTTCGAACCGTCACTCCAATCGAATGAAGCCATCTGGCGTATTGCCTTGCCATGTCGCGCCTGGCCGTCTCGGGCGAGTCGGCTCCCTCGGCGTTTTTCACGGGGCTGAACTCCTCCGCGCGCGCGGTCTCGACTGCGACGGTCTTCTTAGCGAGGAGAAGGGCGTCGAATACAAACATCTCGAACTTTGTCGCATTGGGCTCGTCCGGCTGGATAAGGGCGCCGCTCGAGTCCAGGTACGCCACTTTCTTCCTTGCCCTGTGGTAGGGAAGAGCAATGCCCTTCTCGTTCAGCCTTCGGACGAAACCTACGTCAAAGCAGTGAATCGCGATACTGCCGCCGGGGTACTTAAGGCTTCCATCGGGCGTGCAAGCATGCATTTCGGCCTCAGGCATGTCACTGTATTCTATGACCATGGCGGCGCCGCCGTTATTGACCCAGATTCCGAGTTTTTCGTCCGGGTCGCTCCTCTCCAGAAGCTTAAGCGACATTTCCGCGCCAGCCTCTATATGAAAGCCGATAAAACACGGATCCAGAACGCTGACCAGAGGGTTATCCACCTGGAAGTAAGAGATGGTGTCAACGCCCCTTTGCTCAAGCCACGCCGCTATCCCACAGTCCCACAATGCCTTGAGCGATCCGCCGTGACCGTCGGGGCTGACGAAAATGTGATCGGGCGCGTCGAGAATGAGTTTGCCCTTCATATCCACGGCAGGCATCTGGCTCTGCTGAAAAATCTTCACCGAGTCATGAGGCAGACCGAAAAAGCCATGTTGCTTGAAGAAGTACTTCGTCTCGCTGTCGTTGGAGGGCCCTGTCATGATGAGAAAAGGAATCTCGCGGGCGTATCTTCGTGACGCTGCAAGGACTTTTTCGGCGTGTATCTGGAAGAGCGTCCGCCGGGAAATGGGACCTATGGGAAAGGCCCCCTTGGGGCCGTCAAAGCCAAGTCGTGTGCCCTGGCCACCTGCAACTACCATCGCGGCAACGCGCCCGGCCGCCAGCGCCTCCTGCCCGACATGACGCGCCTGTCTCCACTTCAGGACAGACTGCGCATCGTAAGGCAAGCGGATAAAAGGCTCGGGCTCGAGATTGAGCGCTTCGGATTTTGCCGCCGGGTCCTGTCGCTGCGCACGTTCCAAGAGCCCAAAATCCAACGCAGCGATTTGTTCGCCCAGAATCACGCGCTCCCGCGCCGAAAGTTTGTCCCAGAAGGCCAGAACGTGCTGCTGGCCGTGCCGCCCCAAAAGCGCGGCGAGTTCAGATGCTTCGCGGGCCACTTGTCGCGCCCCCCACGTACTTGGCCGCCTCGGCCTCAGCCCTTCGCCTTCTGTCGGCCGTGTTGGGATGGCTCATCAGGAACTCAAAGGTCCTGTCGTTGACGCCGGCGCCTTCGCGTTTCTGGAGTTTGACGAAGAAGTTCGCCAAGCCGTAAGGGTCATAGCCGGCCCTTGCGGAGTACGTAACGCCAAGGGTATCGGCCTGGTACTCGTCCTCGCGGCTGAACCCCGTCATGAGAATGTTGTTAAATGCAATGTCCGCGGCGGTCTCCGCCTCGGGGGATTTCGACTCGGCGAAAATGAGCGCCTTGAACAACTCGTACCCAAGCGCCCGCTGGACCTGGTGGACGCTGTGATAGGCCGCAACGTGGCCCACCTCATGTGCCATCACCGAGGCAAGCTCGGCGTCATCGCCTGAGACGCGTACAAGTTCGCTCGTCACGTATATAAAGCCACCGGGCGCTGCAAAGGCGTTCAACTCTCCGCTGTCGATAAGGGCGAAATGATACGTGATGTTGCGACGGTCGCTGACATTTGCGATCCGCGCCCCTATCCGGGCCACGCGGTCGGCTTCGGGGGTCCCGGTAATCACCGCATACTGCGTGCGTACCTGGGCATCGATGCGACTGCCCATCTCGACTTCCTGGACGTTACTTACCAGCCGCAGTTCGTTTTGGCCCGTGACCGGATTGGTCGCACAGCCGCAAAATACCACGTTCAGCAAAGCCGACAGCAGTAGAACCGTGATTCTCATGAC
>CALMGO010000317.1 GCA_937863625.1 uncultured bacterium | reverse complement strand
CATGCTCATCGCGCTCATTGCCCCGAGGCCCGTTTACATTGCGAGCGCCGACCTCGACCTGTGGGCCGACCCGGAGGGAGAGATCCTTGCAGCCAAGGAGGCCGGCAGCGTCTATCGCCTCTTCGGAGAGGATGGGCTTTCCGCCGAAAAACTGCCCGGGCCGCACGAGCCGATAATGGGTGTTGTCGGTTACCACGTCCGCAAAGGCAAACATTGGGTCACTCCATACGATTGGGAGCGCTTCATGGACTTCGGGGACATTCATTTTAGCGCAAAGTGATTCTGACCATCCCCCCAGGCGCCAAATCGGCATCTGCATTCATTCGAGTTCGAAACTCACCGTCACTCTTGCGCTGATGGTTATCTGCCCCGGCGCGATGCTGCCGTCGGGTCCCGACCCACCGCCGGCGTTTTGAACAACATTTTGCGCCATCCCGCCTCCCCAACGGGAGCCCCACCAGGTATTATAGCCGGACCACCACCACGTTTGGTCTTCTCGTATCGAATGTGGTTGACCCACCTTTTGGCCGAGTTCTTTGGCCAAGCTGAGCGCCTTCTCGCGGGCGGCGTTAATTGCCAGCGCGCGCGCCTGGTCCCTATGCGTGCGCAGTTCGGTGGTGCGGAACTCTATCCCGTGGACATAGTTGGCGCCGGCTGCGAGCGCGCTGCTGAGCAGCCCCTCAAACCTTGACACATCGCGCAGCGTGAAACTGATGGTCTTGCGCACAAAATAGCCGATGAAATCTCTGTGCGTGTAGCCGTTGTCATACCGCGGCTCGATGCTGAGAAAATCCGTCTGCACATGCTTAGAGCTTATCCGTAAATAACAATACACCTTCGAAAAGTGATAAGGGCACATGCGATCTCCAGTAAGCCTTCGTAACTATCAGCGCGCTTCTCATAACGCACGAGTAGTTTACGGTACCGATTCAGCCACGAATGGGTTCGTTCGACGACCCACCTGCGTGCGCGGCGCTGCGGATTGCGCCTCTTGGCCTCTATCTCTTCGCCCCGTTGTCGCACATGGGGAATGTAACGCTGTTTCCTCATCACCCGCTTGGCTGGCTCTCCGGCATATCCCTTATCGGCGCATAAATGCTGAACGTGATCTCGTGGCCGGCGAACGACTGTGGCGGCCAGAGTCGGCTCCAGAAGTTTTACATCATGCTGATGCGCCCCGCTCACGACTAATGACAGCGGGATTCCACGAGCGTCGACGAGCAGGCTGCGCTTGGTACCTTTTTTTTCCCCGATCCGTTGGATTCGGTCCCACAGCTTCGAGCGCCAGCGGCGCTTTCACCATGGCGCCGTCTATACTTTGCCAGGACCATGCGATGTTTTCCATCTCGTCATACTCGGCCAATCCCTTGCGCCACATCTTCACAAATACGCCGCTCTGCTTCCAATACAAGAAGTATTTGTGCACTGAACTCGCGCTTCCGTACTCCTTCGGCAGCGCCTTCCACTGGCAACCAGTCCGCAGCACATATACTATTGCTTCAAATACTCTACGCGGCTCCATAGGTTTGCGCCCTCCACCGGGCCGCCGCTTGTACTTGCGGCCTTTCGGGCGTTTGGGTTTCGGAATAAGAGGCGTTACGCGTTCCCACAAGTCATCAGACACTGTCCACGATCGGAGTGCGCTCATACGTATGAGCATACCACAGCCGCTTACAAAAGACAATACCTATTTACGGATAAGCTCTTAGAGTCTATGCCGAATTGCGGGGCGAGCTTCAGAATCCTCTGCGTTCGCTCGTCATTCTGGTTCTTGGCCGCAGCAAGGTCCTTGTCCCATGTCTCCACACCAAGCGTGAGAACGACCTCGTCGGGCGCCACCCTCACTTCGGCGTCGCCGGTAACGGTAATGAGCCGAGGGTCGGCGTCGCCAGCGGCAAACGCCGGCATCGAAACCATAAGCGCAATTGTCACCGCACACAACACCTTCAATGTACGCATGCCTTCCTCCAGGTCGAGTTGATGGATGGGGCTCCACATACGAGCGAACACTGACAGTGGCTAAAAAAAGACCTCGCCAAAGTATATCTTTTTAGCCAGGTCTTTTCAATTTGCGACTTATCAGATTGAGCCGAGTTCAACCCTCTTTTCCCGCCATGAAAAGCTCCACGTATTCGCCGTAGCCCTCTTTTTCAAGATCCTCTTTAGGGATGAATCGCAGAGCCGCCGAGTTGAGGCAGTAACGCAAGCCGATCGGAGGAGGGCCGTCGTCGAAAACATGGCCCAAATGCGAGTCCGCATTTTTGCTCCTGACCTCGGTCCGCGAAAAGAAGAGTCTCCTGTCTTCCTTTTCCACTATGTTTTCCGGCGCAAGCGGCTTGGTGAAGCTTGGCCAGCCGGTTCCCGAATCGT
>CALMGO010000316.1 GCA_937863625.1 uncultured bacterium | reverse complement strand
GAAGACGAAAATCGCGGATACATCCTCTTCCACCGCCACTGGGACGATGACGTCACCTACAACACTCTCCCCCGGCTCGTAGACATCCGCGCCCGGTTCGAAGCCGCAGGCACTCCCGGCCAGAGAGTCCCGCTCACTTTGTGCGTCAGAACCTTGAAACCCCTCACCGGCGTCTCGGTCTCCGTCTCCGACATCGCAAGCCCCGACGGATCCGTCATACCCTCCTCGGCCATATCCGTTGAGGCCGTTCGTTACATGATGATGCACGGTGAAGAGGGCTCTTACCGCATCTCGCCGGAGGCCATCGAAAAGCAGAGTGCCGTCGACCTCCCCGCAGACATTACCAAAACATGGTGGCTCACCATGAATATCCCGCCCGACGCCCGCCCCGGTTACTATACCGGCCAGATCCAGTTCAAGCATACCGGCGCGGCTCCGTCCCTTGTCGCATTCACCCTCGAGGTCTACCCCTTCACCCTCGTGCCGCCCGCATGCTCCCTCGGCGTCTGGTATGAAGACCCCAGCGCCCAGGGGTACCTCACCGGACTTCTCGGCGGACTCACTCCCGGCGGGCGCAATGCCTCAGCCTCCACCGACCTCGACAAGAGTGTCGAGGCATATCGCCTCGCCATGCTCGAAGCCGACCTCCAGTCCCTTTCCAGGCACGGATTCAACTCCATCACCGTCCCCGTCCCCCGTGTCGTCTCGGTTTCCCGCGAAGGCCATGTCGTCCTCGATTTCTCCGCCCTCGACGCCTATCGCGAGCTCCTGCCCAGGTACTCCATTAATACCGACTTCGCCGGCCAGACCTACCTCCTCGGCATCGCCCGCCAGATCGTCACCGTCGGCGCCGACGGCCGCCCCGTTGAGGAGTATTCCGAGCTCCACAAAAAGGCCTACAAGAACGCCGTCGCCCAGGTCTTCGACTACTGGCAAAAGGCGCACATCAAACTCCTCGCCTATGTCGTCGACGAACCCCGCGAGAAAAATATCAACCCCTGGAACCGCAACCTCGACGGCACCCTCTACTACCTGCGCCTCATCCGCGAAATAGGTTCCTTGACGTCCACCGTCACCACCATGCGCGACATCCAGAATAACGTCTCTTACAAACCCATCCTCGAAGCCGAGGACGTCGTCCAGCCCCACCCCTCGCCGCACAATATCGACTCCGTCCAGTACGCCGCCAAATCCGGCAAGCCCCTCCGCTTCTTCAACGGCGCAGGCTTTCGCCGCCTCGACTTCGGTTTCTACATCTACTCCCGCAAGCCCGAAGGCTACTGGCAGTGGCATTTCGATTTCCGCGATTTCTCCTATAACCCCTTCTGGGAGTCCTCCGTCGGATACGTCACCTTCCCCTCCGCCGACGGCCCCATATCCACCCCCAGATATGAACGCGCCGCTCAGGGTATCTACGACTACCGATATGCGTTGACCCTTGAGGACTATATCAAAAAGGCCAAAACCTCCGGCGCCGCTCCCGCACTTGAAGCCGCAAAGCGCGCCTCCGCCCTCCTCGACAGCATCAAGAAAGCCGTCCCCCAGTGGGTCCTCGATAAGGATTGGGAGCCCGTCAACGTCCCCTCGGAACAGTTGGAAAACTATCGCCGCCGCATCGCCGCCGCCATTAAGGATATCCAGGCAACCCTGCCGTAATCCTCGCTGCAAAATACAAGAGGGGCGCCTCAGCGCCCCTCTTTTTCTTTTCCCGCAACGCCCGCTTTTGCCTTGCCTTTGAATCTCCTAATCTGTGCAATTTACCTCGCCGCAGGCGGGTCTGTGAAATTTACCCGCCTTTGGCGGGTCTGTGGACAAACAGGTTTTATGTTTTTCTCCGCGTCCTCCGTGGGCTCTGTGTAAGACAGGGTTTACCTTCTGGCTTTGCTTCGGCGGTTCATTCTGCATTCATCATTGTCTTTCGTCTACTGCTCTACTGTCTCCTGCTCACCTCTCTGCGGAGCTCGGCTCCGCTGCCTATTTCAGCGCCTCCACCACGAGGTCCCCGACCTCCGTCGTCGAGTAGCCCATCTTTCCTGCCGCGAGGCTCTTGAGTTTCGTGCCGGTGATGGTCTTTACCGCTTCTTCGACCGACACCGCCGCCTCATGCTCGCCCAGCTGGTCGAGCATCATTCCCATCGCGCATATCGCCGCGAGCGGGTTTATGACCTTCTTGCCCGTATACTTCGGCGCGCTTCCGCCTATCGGCTCAAACATCGACACCCCTTCGGGGTTGATGTTGCCGCCCGCCGCGATTCCCATGCCGCCCTGTATCATCGCGCCGAGGTCCGTGATGATGTCGCCGAAGAGATTCGACGTCACGAGCACGTCGAAGTACTCCGGATTCTTCACGAACCACATCGTTGTCGCGTCGACATGCGCGTAGTCGAGTTTGATATCCGGATATTCCTTCGGCCCTATCTCGTTAAACGCCCGCCACCAGAGGTCGCCCGCGTATGTCAATACGTTCGTCTTGTGCACGAGCGTCAGCATCTTCTTCCTGTCGCGTTTGCGGCACAGTTCAAAAGCATACCTCAGACATCTCTCGACGCCCTTGCGTGTCGTGATGCCCGTCTGTATCGCTATCTCGTCGGGCGTTCCCACTTTCATCGTGCCGCCCGTTCCTACGTAGAAATCCTCGCTGTTCTCCCTCACCACTACAAAGTCGATGTCCTCAGGTTTCTTGTTCTTGAGCGGGCAGTCGACCCCTGGATACAGTTTCACCGGCCTCAAGTTTATGTACTGGTCGAGTTCAAACCTCAGCCTCAGCAGTATCCCTTTTTCCAGAATCCCCGGCTTCACGTCCGGATGCCCTATCGCGCCCAGAAGCACCGTGTCAAATTTCCTCAGTTCCGCCGACGCGTTCTCCGGCAGCACTTCACCCGTCCGCATGTAGCGTTCGCCGCCAAAGTCGAATTCCGTCGTCTTGTACTCAAAGCCTTTCATCTTCGCCACGGCCGACATCACCTTGAGCGCCTCAGCCACTACCTCCGGCCCGGTGCCGTCGCCGCCGATTACCGCTATTTTGTACATGTGAGATGCCCCTTCCTGCACTGTCTCCTCAAATCAGCCAAAATTGAACCCACATTTATACTCGCCCCCCCTCGCCCCGTCAAGGCCGCCCCCGGCCCGGCCTTTGCCTGTCTACTGTCCACTGTCCCGACTCGTCGGGACTTTCTCGCGGCCCACAGCCGCGCCGCCTTTGCCTATGTTTGCCT
>CALMGO010000315.1 GCA_937863625.1 uncultured bacterium | reverse complement strand
TTGCCCCGCGTAGCCACCACGCCCGCCGGGCCGGACTTTTTCCTGAGGCCCCACACGGCCAGCGCCAGCGCCGCGACGCAGTCGTCGTGTCCGCCGGAGGGCCCCTGGTACGAGAGTCTGCCGCTGCGGTTTACGAGGTAGCGAAACGATTCGAGCTCCGAGATGAGCGCCGGTTCGTCGATGATGCTCACACGCCCCGCCTCAGCCTCGACGATGAGGTTTTCGATGAGGTTGCGCTTCGAGTCCTCGGTGAAGTGGTAGCCCGTGACGTCGAGGCCCTCGCGGCGAAAGTCGTCGTAGATCGGCTCTCCCACGCCGGTCGAGTCCATGATGAGGCGCGCGTTGTAACGCTTGACCGTGGCTACGATGCGTTCCTTTTGCGTCGAGTAACTCGCGTGGCGAAACCGGTCGAAAAAGACCATCTCGCGCGTCGCCGCTTCGATGCCGGTGAGGACCGTGAAGTCGCGCGCCTTGCCGAGGTCGAGGCCGAATACGTATCTTTTGAACGCCGCCGGCGGCGACGGCCTGGCGCGCACGAGTGAGCCTACGTTTCTGAAGACCGTGTCCTCGTCCTCGAGAAACGCCGCCTCGTACTCCTGCCGGTAGATGTGCTCCGGCACTTCACGCGCGGAGGCCTCCTCGTCCGGGTCGATGTAGGGGTTGACCCACGTCGAAAAGCGCCACGACTCATAATCCGTCTCGGCGGGGTCCTGGCCCTTGAGGTATAAGCGGTGAAACCAGTTGCGCCCCTTGGGCGTCGATATGAAGACCGCCCTGCCGCGTTTGTCGGAGAGCGCGGGCCTGAGACACGAAAAGTACGCGTCCTCTTCCACGTCGGCTGCCTCGTCGACGACGAGATAGTCAAGCCCCGCGCCGCGAAGATGGTCGCTTGCGTGGGCGCTCTTAAACTCGATCTCGCTGCCGTTTAAAAGGACGATGCGTTTCTCGGTGACGCTCTTTCGCATGATGACGCGGTGCATGCGGTCGGCGATCTCCTCAAAGACTCTCTGCGCCTGCTCCATAACGGGGGCGACCCACCAGGAGAGCGTCCTCGGCGACGTGAGGGCAAAGCGCAGCATGTCGTTGGCGCCGGCAATCGTCTTGCCGAAACGCCTGCCGTTGGCGCACACGCGAAACCGCGCGCGCGAGCGGTGAAACGCCAGCTGCCCCTCATGGGGCCTGTAGAGTCTTATTCTCTTTGGTCCCATTCGGCGGCGAACTCCTCTGTGGTGTCCTGTGACGCGGCCAGTTGGTCCCCGGCCTTACTCTGCCTGTCGAAGTACCCGGCGGCGATTGAGGCTGCGTCCTTCGCGCCGAGTTCGTCGACCTTTTCGCGGACGACGTCGTTGGCCTTGTGGATGATCTCCCACGAATCCCTGCGGTAGCGCGTGAGGTCCTGGGCGGATTCACCCTGGGGTTCTGCGGCGCGCCATCGCCTGATGGTGGTTGTGGCGACGCCGGTCTCTCGCGCGGTCTTTGCGACGTTGTCGTTATTAGCCGCGAGCGCAGCGAGCACCTCGGCTTTCCTGCGGTCGCTGTGAACTGTGCGTGTGGATTGTGAAGTCACTCGCTTCCCTTTCCTATCTCTATC
This sequence comes from uncultured bacterium, assembly GCA_937863625.1. Taxonomy (GTDB): domain Bacteria; phylum Planctomycetota; class DG-23; order SLPQ01; family SLPQ01; genus CALMGO01. The sequence continues at coordinate 6,553 of CALMGO010000315.1, read as the reverse complement.
CCTTGCAGCGCCTCACGCGGCGCGTCGGTCTCAGGTGGGGCGCTTGAAGCGCCCCGGGCGGATGCGCCTTTATCGTGTGAGAGTTTGCGCACGCCCTTTACCAGTAGGGCTGGAGGTAACCTTTTTGAGAGGGCCTTTCGGCGGATATTGCGCATAGAGCGGGTGATGGACGTGCGGGGGACCTTGAATATGCGGGCTATCTCGTACTGGCTAAGTCCGCATGTGTAATAGAGTTGCACGATGCCCCACTCGCGCGCGGTGTAGTGTTCGCGCGAATTTAAAATTCTTTCGATAACGGCGATTTTCCTCGCGCGGATGGTAACCTTTGCAGGGTCCTCAACGTACATGAGCGCCCCCCGCGGAGCGTCGTTTCTTTCGGCCCGGCATGTTCGCGACGGTGCGGTCGAAGCGCTCGGCTTTCACTGCTGCGTCGAAAAAGTCGAGCCATACCCGCGCGCGCGTCGACGCGGAGAGAAAGCTCTGCGCCCTCATGCGGCCGTCTTCGGTGGGCAGCTGTCCAAACGCGATCCCCGCTATCCACGTCGTCGAGTCGACCGACTCAAACGGAAACCGCGCCATGAGCCTCCGCTCGGTCATGCGAAATCCGTGAAAGCGAACCAGCGGCATGCCGTCCTCGTCACAGCAGCGCGTGAATATCTCTGTGAGGTGACGCCACAATACGGCAAACTTCATCCCCGGCCCGCGCCCGAGCGCCACTTTCTCATAACCGCTCACGAGGTCGTCGAGGAGCCCCCATGGTTCGCCGAGGTGAAATGTCGGCACGGGCTCGAGTCCCCGGCGTTCGAGCGCCGCCTGGTTGGCAAGTGTCCGCCGCCAGTCGCCGATGACGTCGAGGCTCGCATACCAGTCAAAGGCGTCTTCGCCCGCGGCGCAGTAGTCGGCGTATTCGCCGATGTCGACCTTGGCGTCTCGTCGCCATACGCTGTACGCGCCGCTGTCGAGCGCCACCCCCGCAAAGCGCGACGCGTCCGTCCACACGCTTCGCCCGCGCGAGACGTACGAGTACATCACGCGCCGCCCGGCCATGAGAGATAGATATTCGTGGACGCCGGTAGGGGCGCCGGTGAAGTAGACCTTCACGCGAGTTCCCTCACGCGGAGGAAGCCCTCGACCTGGTGGTCGGCGCATACGAAGACGCGGCGGGGCACGTCGTTACGGTCGTGGACGGTGAACTCCCACGACGCCGGGCGGTCACACGAACTGAGGTCGCATTTGCGGTATTCGGGTATTTCGCTTCCAGTAATCATCACGTCCCCCTTCTATGGCCAAAAGTTGGCGAAATACGCCAAGTCGCCGTACTAAAGAATGCGTTAGACTGCGCAAAACGGAGGCTGGCTCGAACTCTCCGCGTTTTACGGTCTCCGCATCATCAACTCGTAGGGTGGGCTTTAGCCCACGCGGATTCCTTCTGCGTCTTACAGGAGATTCGTGCCTGTCCCTGCTCGTCCCTGAGAACCGTGTGGCACTGGTGGCTTGCCACCAGTGGATTGGGAAGACGAGTAACCGCCAATGCCCCCACAACCCATCTCGCCATTGTATATATCACTATTAGTCATATTCCAATCCCAAAGAAAAGCCCCCTGAGGGGCACAATGAGGCTGCAGCCGCAGAAGCAGCCGCTGTTACGACTATGAGTTATATTATACAAAGCCTATGACAAATAGTCAATGCCGCGTCGGATTTTTACCCAAGGAATGAAAGAAGGTGCCTAATATACAACGTTACCCTGATTTAGGGGCGACGCGCGGCACGTCCGTCGTTTAGCCCCTGATTGTAGGCACACACACAACACTTATGCCGCCCCTCCCCAGCCTGTGAAGCTGGTAGCCCTTGGATGACCGTTTTCGGGGCGCGCAACCCTTCTGGGCATGTCTCAAGTATGGGCAAGGGCGGCGCGGACGTATCGGGTTCGAGACCTTCTTGGAAGCCAGCGTCGTAAGCACAGACAGCGCATCTGTGTCGTCCGCGTCCAGCCTGTCGGTCAGGTAGGTCTCTTAGTGTGTCCACCGGAGCCGCTTTACCGTGCTTGCATCGTTCGGTAGCCATGCCAGCAATTATGTCTTTTCGAGGAATACGGTCAAGGTTTTTGCTCCTGAATCTTTTTGTAGAAAATCTGTATTTGGTAGTTGACACCCCTATTGTGATCCGATATTATAAGGGTATGAGTAAGGTGACTTTCAGAGAGGAAAGGAGCAAGGCAATGGACGAGAATCGCAAGAGGGCCATGAGTCTACTACGCCAAGCGGCGGATATCCTTGAGAAAGACAGCGCGAAGTGGATACTACCGGCGTGGGATTCGAGCGACGCGACGTTCAGCGGTGAGCGCGAGTCGGGCATTCGTCACGCCGGAGCGGGAACGGCAAAGGTGGAGGTGAACGGACGCACAAGCGTTACCGTGCGGCAGATGGGATTCCTTGCCCGATACATAGCCGACATACTTGAGGAGTAGCCGTGACGCACTTCAAAACGCTTGCCGAATTCATGGAAGCCTTCCCGGATGAGGGCGCTTGCCAACAATATTTCGAGACCGTCCGCTTTCGTGAAGGCACGTACTGCCCGCACTGCGGGCACGTGGAGATCTATCGCTTCGCGGACGGCAAGCGTTTCCGTTGCGCGAAGTGCCGCAAGGACTTCACCATCAAGACGCGGACGGTATTCAGCGAAAGCAAGATTTCTCTCCGTAAGTGGTTCATAGCCATCTACCTCCTGTCGGTCAACAAGAAGGGCATTTCGTCGGTCCAGCTTGCCAAGCAAGTAGGCGTCACGCAAAAAACCGCATGGTTCATGGACCATCGCATCCGGCACGCGCTCAAGCAGACGGGCAAGAAGTTATTCGGCACGGTAGAGATTGACGAGACGTATGTCGGCGGCAAGGAAGGAAACAAGCACGCCAATAAGCGGGTCAAGGGCGCGCGCGGTCGTAGCATTAAGGCCAAGACGTCGGTTAGGGGGCTTCTTCACCGCGGCGGGGACGTCAAGGTCACCGTCGTAAGCGACGTTAGCATGAGAACGATTGAAAGCCAAGTCGTCAATCACGTGACACTTAGGACGCGACTGCACACGGACGACTTCATTTCCTACGTGCGTCTTGGCAACTTTTTCCCGCATCAGATAGTCCGGCATGGACAGCGTGAATATGTCCGTCCGGGCGGCATTCACACGAACGGCGCGGAGAGCTTTTGGGCGCTCTTCAAGCGCGGCTACTACGGCATCTATCACTGGATGAGCGCCAAGCACCTCCAGCGCTACGCGAACGAATTCGCCTTCCGGTTCAACAACCGAACCGAGGACTTGACGACGGTATTCGCGGACGTGGTTCTACGTGTCTCAGACAACGCATGGCTGCCATACAGAACGCTTACGGAGAGCGCATGAGCAGGAAACAGAAGCTACATGAACCGCTTCCGCTTGATTTCGACGACGTATTGACGGCTATTTCCGACGAACAGAGGCCCGCCGAAACATCCTTTTCCGCGCGCCCGTTCCTGAAATGGGTCGGCGGCAAGCGGTCTATCCTTGACGAGCTTATCAGGCGGTTGCCAACCACATACACCACATACTGTGAACTGTTCCTCGGGGGCGGGGCGCTATACTTCGCCGTCAAACCCGCGTTGGCGTATCTATCCGACGTGAACTTCCACCTAATCGTCACCTTCGAGGCCGTGCGCGACGATGTGGAGGGGGTTATCCGCGAGTTGACGATTCATTCGGCGCACCATAGCAAGCCGTACTTCCTTGAAGGGCGCGAGAAAATCTTCACGGAAACGGATTCCACGAAACTGGCAGCATGGTTCATCTATCTCAACAAGACTTGCTACAATGGCCTGTACCGCGTCAATAAGGCCGGGAAATTCAACGTGCCGATGGGTTCCTATAAAGACCCTACGATATTGGACGAGGACAACCTGAGACTGTGCGCGCAAGTCCTGAAAAACGCCGACATTCGACAGCATGACTTCGCACAGAAAAAGCCACAGAAAGACGCGTTCTACTACGTGGACCCGCCATATCACAAGACGTATTCGGGTTACGACGGCACTGGATTTGGGGACGAGCAGCATAAGAATTTGGCCCTTTTTTGCCGAAAGATAGACGCGGCAGGCGGTTTCTTTATGATGTCCAATTCGGACACACCGTTTATTCGCGGTCTATACGACGGCTTCGCCATCGAAACCGTATCGGCATCTCGCTCTGTGTCCTGCAAAGGGGGCCAGCGTGGCAAAGAACAGGAATTACTCGTCCGAAACTACGAGTAGCGGTTGCAAGGCGAACAGGACCGGCAACGTTTTGGAAAAGTTCGTCGAAGCACAGTTGAAGGCTCAAGGCTACGACAGGCACTGGAACCATAAGAATCAACTGTTCGGCCTGCGAAAAGCGGCGGGGGGCAAGCAATACGGCAAGCAGATTATCTGCGGCAAGACCATCTACGAAACCGACCGCATGGTCGATTTCCTCGTCCTCAATGAAGCCCGCTTTCCGGCCAGCCTAATCATCGAATGCAAGTGGCAGCAGGTGCGCGGCTCCGTCGATGAGAAGTATCCATTCCTCTTCTTCAACATCATGAAAACGGGAGTGCCGACTGTCGTCCTGATAGACGGCGACGGCTACCGCTCCGCGGCGTTGAAGTTCCTCAAGGACCAAGCGTCCGAAACAAGCTCCCTAATTGGCGCATGGACGATGGCGGAATTTCAAACCCAAGTCAACAACGGATTCCTTGGCTAAGGGTAACGTTGTATATAGGTCCCTGAAAGAATTGGCAGGGGCCTGCTATTATTCGCCGGCGGCGGCGAGGGCGCAGAGGAGGTCGATGCCCTTCCGGACGACTTTGTCATCCTGGGCGTAAGAGATGCGGAAGTGCGTGTGTTTCTCGCTGAAGACCGAACCCGGGATAATGAGCAGGCCCTTTTGGATGGCGCGTTTGACGAATGACTGGTCGTCGCCCCACGGGACCTTCGGGAAGATATAAAACGCCCCGCCCGGCTTTGTCACTTCAAAAGACTTCGAGAGCCCCTCATAAATCATATCCCGCTTACGCCGGTATGCGTCGCGATATGGAGCAGGGTCTACGTCGAGCGCAGCGATGCCGCCCTCCTGCACCATGCTCGGCGCGCAGACGAATGAGAACTGCTGGAGTTTGGTCATTTCGCGGACGATGTCTGCCGGGCCCGCAGCGTAGCCGAGCCGCCAGCCGGTCATCGACCAGGTCTTGGAAAACCCTCCGAGAAGAAGCGTCCTCTCAGGGTAGTGACTGACAAGGCTCTGGAATGTCCCGTCGTAGCAGAAGAATTCATATATCTCGTCGCTTACGGCGTAGACCTTATGCTTGTCGAGGACGGCGGCGAGAGCGGCGAGTTCTTTGGCGGTGTAGACCGCGCCGGTGGGGTTATTGGGGCTGTTGAAAAGAACGAGCTTGGTCTTGGGCGTAATAGCCGCAGCGAGCCTGTCGGCGGAGAGTTTGAAATCCGGATACGTGTCTACAAATACCGGCGTGCCGCCGCAGAGATTAACAAGATGCTTGTACATGACAAAGTAGGGGTCGGGGATGATGACCTCGTCACCGGGCTCGACTGTCACGAGAAGCGCGAGCATAATGCCGCCGGAGGTGCCGGAGGTGATGAGGAGTTCTTCGCCGGTCCAGCCGCCGCGGTTGGCTTCGAGGTATTTCTTGACCTTGTCGCGGAGGGCGGGGGTCCCCTGTGTGGGGGTATAACTGTTTTTGCCGGTACGGATGGCTGCGATAGCGGCCTCTTTTACGGCCTCGGGGACGTCGTAGTCCGGCTGGCCGATGGAGAGGTTGGTCGGGTTTTCGAGTTTGGCCGCGAGGTCAAAGACCTTGCGGATACCGCTCGAATCGATTTTCGCCATCCGTGAGGCGATTTTCATGCGCGCGCCTTACTTCTTGGGGGCGGCGGTCTTGCCGGCGGTCTTGCCGGCGGGTGCGGCTGCAGCCGCGGGAGCAGCGGCGGCGCCCTCAGCGACGGCGCCCTCTGCGCCCTCTTCCTTCTTGGCCTTGACGCGGCGCTTCATGACATACTGGCGGACCTTGGGGAGGCCGAAAACGCTCGTGCCTTCCTTCCAGCGGCCGTCGTCCGCGAGGATGGTTATACGCTCGGCCCGTGTCATTACGTTGCGGGCGCGTTTGAGGCTGCTGCCGCTTTTGAGACTCTTGTGCAAAGTCATCCGTGAAACTCCTTATCTCCCGTGAAACGCTACTGGTAATAGTTCAGATCCGTCGGATAAGCGTCCTTGAATATCGCCTTTCCGGAGAGACTCAGCGCGCTTATTCTGACCTTGGCATCGGCCAGCCGCGGATCGGATTTCGTCGCGTAATTGCCCACTGCCACTATCCGGTATCGACCGGACTTTGAAACAAGCGATCTCGCGTCTGAAAAACCCTGGTCCTTCAAAAACTTCACCACCGAGTCGGCCTGATCCCTCGACTGCTGACTCGTGGGGCTCGTATAAGTTATCACGCACACCACAGGCAGACCATGCTCTTCAAAATAGAATCTGAGCGGCTCACGGATTGCTG
>CALMGO010000314.1 GCA_937863625.1 uncultured bacterium | reverse complement strand
GGCGGCAGGAGCATCGACGCCAAGCGTGTACAGGCTTGACAGGGCGCCGTTCAACAGGATGCAGGAAAACCTCAAGAACGCGCTGGGCACAATTTCGAGCGCCGCCACATACGAGGACATACCGGCGGCAACCGCGCAGACGCTCGGGATAACGCGGAACCTGTACGACGCGCTCACAAGCGCGCGCGGGGAATGGGAGAAGGGGTCCGCCGCGAGCGCGGCAGCGGAAGTTTTCGACCTTTTGATTCAGAACGGATGCCTGAGCGACGCGGACATCAAACTTGAACAGAAGCGCACGAAGGCGGACGGCATCACGATACTGGCAGGCCCGACCAGAAGGTTTGCGCCGCTGTCGAGCGTGGCTCGGCCGGAGGACCTCAAAGCGACCTTCAAGCGGGAGCTGTCAAGACGGATGGGCACGGCCGTGGCGGCATCGGCAATAACGGACTATGTGGAGCCGGCGCTGAAATCATTCCTTTTCTATGATGAAACTGAAAGCACCGCCGCCAAGAAAACCGCTGTCGACTCGATCGGAGACGTGAAGGCGAATTTCGACAGGGGCGACGTATTGGTGAGGCGTGATACGCTGATCGATACGTTCCAGATAAAGATACTCGAGAGCGAGCAGGCGATGTACGCATCGACCATGCCGGCGCGCGACCGGATGGTAAGACTGCTGGGGATGGCAATAACAGTCATCTTTTTAGTGTGGCTGTTCGGAGCCTACATAGCGCGGTACGAGCCGAGAGTATTAAGCAAACGCATCCGGATGATAGTGCTGATGGCACTGGCGCTGGGGCTGACGGCAATCGCGCGGGTATTTGTCTGGTCGAACCTGTCATGGCACCTGGTGCCGGTGGCGCTTTTTGCGATGGCGGTGGCGGTGGCTTACAATCCGCTCTTCGGCGTGGGATACGCGCTTTTCCTGTCAGTACTGGTGGGAATAGTGACGGGGGCGGATTTTGCGCTTGCGATATCGCTGCTTCTGGGGTCGATGGCGGGGGTGCTCGTTATCGGTCACGTGCGGAGCCGGACAACGCCGCTGGTAGCGGGGCTGGCGGCGGGGGCGGGAACGTTCGTCGCGACGTGGGGGACGGGGCTTCTTTTTCATGCTGAACACGTGTATTCGAGAACGCTTGCGGACAGCACATACGGGTTACTAAACGGCCTCGCGTGCGGGACGCTCATTACGGTGTTTCTGCCGTTCATCGAGCGGACGTTCAAGGTGATGACGGAACTGAGCCTTCTGGAACTGGTGGACCTCAATAAGCCCATTTTGAGAAGACTGGCGCTTGAGGCGCCGGGGAGTTACAACCACAGCCTGATGGTGGGCAACATGGCGGACGCGGCGGCTGAGGTAATCGGGGCCAACAGGCTGCTGGCGCGGGCGGGCGGGTATTACCACGACATAGGGAAGCTGTCAAAGCCGGACTACTTCGTGGAGAACCGCGGGACGGCCGCGAGCAGACACTACAACCTTTCGCCGACGATGAGCACGCTCATTATCATCAGCCACGTCAAGGACGGGGCGGAGATAGCAAGGGATTTCAACGTGCCGACGCCGATTGCGGACATCATACGGGAGCATCACGGCACAACGCTCGTGGAGTATTTCTACCGGGAGGCGATCGAGCAGGCGGACGATGCTACGAAGGTGAGCGACGAATCCTTCCGGTATCCGGGGCCGAAACCGCGCACGAGAGAGGCGGCGATAGTGATGCTGGCCGACAGCGTGGAGAGCGCTTCGCGGACGGTTACGGAGCCGACGCCGGCCAAGCTCGAACACTTAGTGTCAGACATCGCACGGGCAAAGGTGGAGGACGGTCAGTTTGACGAGTGCAGGCTGACCATGGCCGAGATAAAGCAGATAGCGATCAGCCTGACGAAGTCTCTTGCGGGGATATTCCACAGTCGCATCAAGTACCCGGGGCGGGAGTTATGACGAGGTCCCTGCCGGCATACAGCGTCACGGTTTCAAACCGCCAGCGGAAGATGAAAGCGCCTGCGGCGCTTTTGCGCGGGGCGGCGCTGGCCGCGCTCGAGTATGCGCATGCGGCGCCTGGGATGGTCAGCATAGTAGTCGTCGGCGACGCGGCAATGAGAGAACTCAACCGGGCGTGGGCCGGCGTGGAGGACACGACGGATGTGCTCGCT
>CALMGO010000313.1 GCA_937863625.1 uncultured bacterium | reverse complement strand
TACGTCCACCCATATCTTCAGATATGCCCTTGCCATCTCGCCCTCCCTGCCCGTGCGCCCCCTCACAGGCCAAATACAAGCCCGTCCTCGGCCACAGTCACTACTCCCGGCAGCACGGCGTCCGCCGTCTCCTGAAGTTCCCGCGTCTTCTCGTTGTAATCCGGGAAAATGTGTGTCAGGATAATCTTTCTTGTGCCAAGTCCCGCGAGCTTCCTGAGGTTATCTTCCAGTGGAATCAAGTGCCCGAACTCAAGTAACAACAGGTCCGCTCCCGCCGCCCGGCCGATTATATCATCTATCCCGCCGAGGTCTCCGCTGTAGACGACCCGTCTGTCTTCGCCGCGTATCTCGAAGCCAAATGCCTCCCCCCGCGGCCCCTTCTCATCCCCGCGCCCGGCAAGGTACTCCTTCAACCCCTCAAAGTGGCTCGTCCCGAACGCATCCACCGTGATATTCTCGTCCTCGTAACAGCGCCCCTCTGTTATTTCGACGTAGTTGACCTTCACATTAGTCCGTTCGGGAAACATATATGACGCGATCATGAACGCCTTCACCGCCTCTACCGCCTCCGCCGGCAGCGCCAGTACAAACTCTTCCACCTGCGGAAGGTAGTCCGGATGATTGTGGTAGAGATGCAGGTTTTTTACGAACTGAAAGAGCCCTCCCGCATGGTCGCTGTGCATGTGCGAGACGAAAGCCGCCTTGAGGTGTTCCACCGGCAGGCCCCTCGCCAGAAGCTCGCGTCCCACCGGCTCGCCAAGGTCAAAAACGTATAGACCGTTCCCGCTCTCCAGCGCCACCGAAGTGTGGCCGCGCCCCCGCATCGATATCCCCGATGCGCTGCCGAGAACAGTTATCTTCATCCGCATCTCCACAAACGTCTCGCGCCCGTCATGACAGTCAGCCCTGTTTGAGCGGCCATCTCCCTGCGGTCCTCACGTCTCGCGCTCCTTTAATCAGGCTCTCGCCGAAGGCCGCTGCGCCTATCCGTCGCTCCACGAAAAGATGATATGAAAGGTCCTTGGTTTTTCCCGCCAGGTGCCAGTAGTTGTCGTAGTCGTGGACGTATTTCTTCGCCGGCGTGTCAAATAGCGACATATCCTGCGGCAGACGCGTCCTGAGCCACACGGCCTCGAGCGACGAGAGCGCCTCCTCGCCCCGCTCAAGCGCAGACAGCACCGCCTGCCCCGCGCCCTTCAGCAGCCCCGAAGCACGAAGCCTGTCCCCCGCCTCAAACGCCGCGTGCGCGTCCTCGACGGCCGGCTCCGCGTCCCTTAGCGCAAAGAAAAGGTCTACTCGCGCCAGCATTATCCGCGTCTCGCTCAAAAGCACCTCGAGCGCGTACGCATTATCCGCCTTGCCGGCCAGTATCTCCGCCGAGAGCACCTTCCGGCACTCGCGAAGACGAGCCGCCAGTTCCGTCGCCGTCGCGATGCGCTCCTTATTGACGTCGCGCCACCTCTTGCCCTCCCGCGCGGGTTTTACCGCCGGCAGCGCTATCATGTTCTCGCACCTGTAAGGCTCTTCCGGCGTAAAGAGTTGGAAGCACCTCATCGCCGAGCGCCCGAGCGTGTCGTACACCGCCGCCAGTTTCGCGTTGCTCGCACCGTGAAAGACTCTCGTAAACTCGCACACGAACTCGTAGTCGATGTCGACTTTCGAGCCCCAACCCGCCTGACCCGTCGCCGCGTATCCCGGCCAATATGTCTCCGTGTGGTTGCCGGAGTCCTCCCATGCCGTCGTGAGAATTCCCGCCAGGTTGCCTTTCACGGCCGCCTTGGCGTATCCGTCGATATTCGCGAAATGCTCCTGGTACATCGGAACGTACGGCCCGTCGGTCTGAATCGCCGCCGCCACGATTACCTTCAGCCCGCTTTTCGAGTAGTTCGCGATCTTCTCCCGGTCCGCCTCGGCCGCGTTTGCCCTGTAGTTCCAGCGCACGTAGAAAAGGTCCTTCGGCAGTTTCCCCCAGTTGTCTCCCGCATCCTTTATCAGCATGTCATCCCACACCATCGGCACCCTGCCGAGCGACCTCACCTTGCCCGCGCACTTGTTTAGCCACTGTTCGTAAAGGGGAAATTTCCCGTGCCGCTTGACAGCCTTCGCGCACCTCGGGCAGTTGCCCATGAGCCACGCCTCGTCGCCGCCGATGTG
>CALMGO010000312.1 GCA_937863625.1 uncultured bacterium | reverse complement strand
GAAACAGACGCCGAGAAAGGGCATATCCTCGAGAAACCACGAGGCGGCATCATCCTGATTGGATTCATAGAGTTCCAAAAGCACGAGGGCGCTTTCGAGGACGCTCACGGGGTCAGTGCGGAGGCGTTCCATTATGTCAGCGCGCACGTCGTCGGGACGCGGCACATCGCCATATACCATCGCCGTCAGCGGAAGAGGATACTTCTCAGAAGGGAGGGGGGCAAAATCCATGCCTTGTGTCATTTCGAGAAGTTGCTCGATACCGCGCGTCAAGACGGCGGCAGCCTCAGGGGCAAGCGCGCCACCGTGACCGTGGGAATGCGCGGGCGAAGAGCCGTGGGAATGCTGGGACGTCATGAAGGATTCTCCGGGGTAGGACAGGTTCCAAGTGAACGCAGAAGAGCAAGACTACCGCAGATGGCGCAGTCTGTGGAAGAACAATGGGGGCAACGCGAGGTCTCATCGAGAGCGGCGGCGATGGCATTACGGGCGGATTGCAGCTCAGCGACCTTCATATCGACGCTCTGCTGGTAGGAGCCAAGTCTTTCGCGCAGTTGTAGAGTCAGCCACCTGTCGGCTGTGCGGGGTGACTCGGTCAGGCGTAGGAGCTCCTGCAAATCCTTGATAGACAGGCCGGACGCCTGAAGGGCTTTGATCATTTTGAGCTTGGGCACGAGCGAAAGAGAGTAGAGTTTTCGCCCGCCGCGGGTACGTGATACAGGCTCAAGAAGCCCCTCTTGTTCATAAAAACGCACGGTGCGTGGCGTGCAGCCGGCAATGCGGCAGATGACGCCGATGGAGACGTCTTGACTGGTGTCTGGTTTTTCGTCAATACTCATAACGTTACGTAACGTTATAAAGTATCGCTGCAAAGTCAAGGCGAAAAACCTTAGAGACTTTGGAGGCGGTCTCGTGGCATTCGTCTTCGTGACGTGAGTGCTACGGAGAGGATGTGGGAAAACGATTTCATAATAATCACCCTAATCCCGGAACTTGGGTTGCGTGGAAATAGTCAATAGTAATGATTCCTATTACTGTGTGCAGGGGACAGCAGTGTCAGAGCAGTTTTCCAAGATGACAAGGCAACGCAGAGTGATACTCGATACGCTCAAGGGCATGTGCTCTCATCCTGACGCAATGGGAGTGTACGAGGCGGTAAGGCTGGAACTGCCGAGTATCAGCCTGGCGACTGTGTACAGGAACCTTGAGGTCCTGTATCGGGCGGGGCTCATAGGCAGGATGGAGACGGCCGGGAGCCGGATGCGATTTGACGCTTTGCCGGAGGAGCACTGCCATGTGCTGTGTGACCGGTGCGGTCAGGTGAGGGATGTAAACGCCGGCGGCGCGGCCAAGGTAAACAAGGAATACATAAGAAAGGCCACCGGATACAAGGTGACGGGCCAGAAGATAGAGTTCACAGGCATCTGTCCGGATTGCGCCCGGAAACAGGGGACCGCCAGGTGACGCTCATCATGGAAAATCCCACACGCAAGGCGCTGCTTGACGATCTCTACAATCGATACAACCGGCGCGAATACGTGCATCCGGACCCTCTGGAGTTTCTGTACGGTTACGAAGATGTGAGAGACCGGGAGATCGTCGCGCTTGTCGCGAGCGCGCTGGCCTACGGCAGGGTCAGGCAGATACTCAAGAGCGTGGCAGGTGTTCTGGAGAAAATGGGCGACCCATTGCGGTTTCTTGCAGAAAGCAGCCACACGGCGCTTACTGAGACGTTCGAAGGATTCAAGCACCGTTTTACGACCGGGGAGGAACTTGCGCTCATGCTCGGCGGCGCCAAGGACGCGATAGAGCGCTACGGCTCACTGGAGGCTTGCTTTGTAAGCGGGCTGGCGGCTGATGATGAGACGGTATTCGGCGCGCTCGGGCGATTTGCCGAGGCGATAAATGCGCCATGCGAGAGCAGGCCGACGAGTCTGGTGCCTCTTGTCGCGGCGGGAAGCGCTTGCAAGAGGTTGCATCTTTTCCTGAGGTGGATGGTCAGGTTCGACGAGGTCGACCCTGGCGGGTGGGAGCGTGTGCCGCGCCGGAAGCTTGTCGTGCCCCTTGACACTCACATGTTCAGGATCTGCAGGGCGCTTGGGATGACAAGCCGCAACCAGGCCGACGGCAAGGCTGCAATTGAAATCACGAGGGCGTTTGGGGTTATGGAGCCCGAAGACCCCGTCAAATATGACTTTGCTCTGACGAGGCTCGGAATAAGGGATGAATTGGACCCGGCGGAGTTTCTCTCATGCTGCGCGCGGGCTGAGGAGTCATAGATGGAAGCATACCTGACGGCTTTTGTACAGGGGTTCTGGTACACGCTTACTGAGATGAGTCCGTATCTTCTGTTTGGGTTTCTGGTGGCAGGGCTCCTGAGCGTGCTCATATCGCCGGCGCTGGTCGAAAGGCATCTTGGCGGCAGAGGGCTGTGGCCGGTTGTAAAGGCGTCGTTTTTCGGCGTGCCGCTGCCGCTGTGCAGTTGCGGTGTTATCCCTGTGGCCGCGTCGCTCAGGCGCCACGGCGCAAGCAGGGGCGCGACGACAGCGTTTCTCCTGTCCACGCCGCAGACCGGCGTTGACAGCATATTTGTGACATACGGCTTGTTGGGGCCGGTGATAGCGGTATTTCGTCCGATAGCGGCATTTGTGGCGGGGCTCGTGGGCGGGGCGGCCGTCAGTTTCTCAGGAGCCGACGACGCGGGGGAGGTCAAGAAAGGGCCCGGCTGCACTGGGGCCTGCTGTATGAACGAGCCGGGGACGAGCAAGTTTGTAAGTGCGCTTCATTACGGCTTTGTCACGCTGCCGGCGGACATAGGCAAGGCACTCATGGTGGGACTGATTCTGGCGGGTGCGATATCTGCGGCGGTGCCTAACGACTACCTCGCAGGGCACCTGGGTACCGGGATAGGCGGGATGTTAGTGATGATGGCGTTCGGGATACCGATATACGTATGCGCTACGGCATCGGTGCCGATAGCTGCAGCGCTTGTGGCCAAGGGAGTCTCGCCGGGTGCGGCGCTGGTCTTTCTGATGACGGGTCCGGCGACAAACGCGGCGACAATCGCAACGGTATGGAAAGTGATGGGCAGACGCACGGCGCTGATATATTTCGGCACGGTGGCGGCGACGGCTCTCGCTTCCGGGTTGTTGCTGGACAGCTTTTTTCCTGTGATGGACATTGGATCTCATTTTCACGCCGGACACGAGGGGGCAAGCCTTTTGACAACACTTACGGCGGCGGCGCTGCTTGCAGTTCTCGGATACGCGACATGGAAGGGGTCAGTAAGCGAAGAGCCAGCTGCGGAGGAACCAACGGGAATGAAGACGGTTTTGAAGGTCGGCGGGATGCACTGCAGCCACTGCGTGGCGGCGGTTGAGAGGGCGCTCGGCGAATGCACGGGAGTTGAGAGCGTAAAGGTGGACTTATCCGCAGGGACAGCCACGGTAAGCGGAGAAGGATTTGACGAAGGGGAACTTCGAGAGAAGGTTACGGCGCTCGGGTACACGGTAGAGGAAACGAAGCGGTGAAACAGGATGAAGCGCCTGCGGCGACGCGCCGCCAAGGCATCAGACATGAGAGTTTGATAAGACAACGCACGTACAGAAAGGAGTGGCAATGAAACTGGCGGGATCAAAGACGGAGAAAAATCTGCTGACGGCATTCGCGGGCGAATCGCAGGCGAGAAACAGGTACACGTATTTTGCCGGACAGGCGCGCAAAGAGGGGCTCATGCAGATATCGGCTGCCTTCGAGGAGACGGCGGACCAGGAGAAGGAGCACGCGAAGAGGTTTTTCAGTTTTCTCGAGGGCGGCGAGGTGGAGATTACGGCGGCGTATCCGGCCGGGGTAATCGGCACGACGGCTGAGAATCTCAAGGCCGCCGCAGCGGGAGAGAACTTCGAGTGGACGACGATGTACCAGGACTTTGCGGGTACTGCGCGCAAGGAGGGGTTCGAGGCGGTCGCGAAGGTGTTTGAGTTCATATCCGTTGCGGAGAGGCAGCACGAGAAGAGGTATCTCGGGTTCCTGTCCAACGTGGAAAAGAGCACCGTCTTCAAGAAAGACAAAGAAGTAGTGTGGCGCTGCCGCAACTGCGGTTACCTGCACACGGGCAAAGAGGCCCCGGCTAACTGCCCGGCGTGCGCGCACCCGCAGGCGTATTTTGAACTTCTGGGAGAAAACTGGTAAGCCACTCCTGCGAAAGGTGACATGAGCGGCATTGAAGGAGACAGCAATGGAGGAGCATAAAGGCGCGGTAACGATGAAGGGGGCGCCGCTGACGCTTGTCGGCAGACTGCCTTCTGTGGGCGAAAAGGCGCCGGAATTCACGGTCGCCGGTAATGACCTTGGGGCTGTCTCACTCTCGGCTTACAAGGGGAAGACGCTCATAATCGCGAGCGTGCCGTCGCTTGATACGTCCGTGTGCGACATTGAGACGCGGCGCTTCAACCAGGAGGCATCGGGCCTCGGCGGCGACACGGTTGTGCTGACGATAAGCATGGATTTGCCATTTGCACAGAAGCGCTGGTGCGGCGCCGCCGGCGTGGAGCGAGTAGAGACGCTATCGGACTACAAGGATGCTTCGTTCGGGAATGCGTACGGAGTGCTTATCAAGGAACTCAGGCTATTGGCGAGGGCGGTGTTTGTCGTCGACAAGGCCGGAGTAGTGCGTTACAGGGAACTCGTGAAAGAGATCACGAGCGAGCCGGACTATGCAGCCGCGCTGGCGGCGGCAAAGGCTGCACAGTAGCAGCCGCGGCAAGAGGACCAATGTGTCAGCCAGGCCGCCTCGCAAGGCGCCTGTACAAAAAGGAGGAGCAACAATGGAAGAGCCTATGGCACTCATCGGTGACAAGTTCCCCGAGATGGTGGTGAAGACGACACATGGGATGAAGACGCTGCCCAAGGACTACTCTGGAAAGTGGCTTGTATTTTTCAGCCACCCTGCGGACTTCACGCCGGTGTGCACGACGGAATTTGTGGCCTTTCAGAAGAGGATAGCAGAATTCCGGAAACTCAACTGCGAACTGGTGGGTCTTTCAATTGACCAGGTGTTTTCGCACCTCAAGTGGATAGAGTGGATCGGCGATAAACTCGACGTCAAGATCGAGTTTCCGGTGATTGCCGACGACACGGGCAAGGTCGCGATGAAGCTCGGCATCATCCACCCTGCCAAAGGGACGAGCACCGTCAGGGCCGTGTTCATAGTGGACGACAAGGGAATCATCAGGGCGATTCTCTACTACCCACAGGAACTCGGCAGGAACATGGACGAGATACTGAGAATGGTGAAGGGGCTTCAGATCGTGGACGCCAAGGGCGTTGCGATGCCCGCCAACTGGCCAAACAACGAACTGATCAAGGATGAGGTCATAGTGCCGCCGGCTCAGGACGAACGGACGGCCAAGGAGAGACTCAAGCAGTACGAATGTTTCGACTGGTGGTTTTGCCACAAGAAGGCATAGGAAAGGAGCGCAATATGGCGGAGGTTATGCAGGTATACAAGTGCGAAGTGTGCGGGAACATAGTAGAAGTGATCCACGGCGGGGCAGGGACGCTCGTCTGCTGCAATCAGCCGATGGTTCTCCTGACGGCCAAGAAGGCGGACGAAGGCAAGGAAAAGCACCTCCCCGTGATTGAGAAGGTCGAGGGCGGCTTCAAGGTGAAAGTAGGGAGCGTGCCGCACCCGATGGAGGAAAAGCATCACATCGAGTGGATAGAGGTCATCGCGGACGGCAAGGCGTACAGACAGTTTCTAAAACCTGGACAGGCGCCCGAGGCGGTATTCGCCATTAAAGCCGCGAAGATCACCGCACGGGAACTCTGCAACGTACATGGAATGTGGGAAGGAGCATAAATGATCAGCAAGAAAATGCAGTCTGCTATTAACGAGCAGATCAAGTACGAGATTGAGTCGTCGTATCTCTACCTGTCGATGGCGGCGTACCTCCACAGCGAGACCCTTGACGGGATCGCGCACTGGATGCACGTGCAATCGAAGGAAGAGATGGGGCACGCGATGAAGCTCTTCGGATTCGTCATCGAACGCGGCGGAACGGTGGAGCTCCAGGCGCTGGGCAAGCCGAAGACGAAGTGGACCTCTGTAACCGACGTCTTTGCCGACACGCTCAAGCACGAGCAGGTTGTGACGGGCAAGATCGATGCGCTCGCGAAGCTGGCGGCCAAGGAAGGCGACCTCGCATCTTCAAACCTGCTGCAGTGGTTCGTAAACGAACAGGTGGAGGAGGAGTCGAGCGCGACGAAGATACTCGAAACACTCAAGCGCATCGGCGAAAAGGGCGCGGGCCTGGTGATGCTCGACCGCGAACTCGCAAAGCGGGAATAGACGCGCGGACTGTTTGTCGGTCACGCGACGCAACTCATGATGCGGCAGCGCCGCCCGGTGCGGCGGCGTTGCCGATTTTAGCGAAACGGAGGAAAGCCGAATGGCATTGACGTTTAACGCGGACGAGATATTTGAGATGGCAGAACAGATAGAGCGAAACGGCGCGAAGTTCTATCGCAAGGCCGCCGAGGGCATGAGCGAGGGAGACGCGAAGAAGTTCTTCGTGACACTGGCGAAGATGGAGGACCATCATCTGGAGGTCTTCCACGCTATGCGGCAGGCGCTCACCGCCGAAGAGAAGAAACCGACGGTCTTCGACCCGGAAGGGGAGGGTGCCTTGTACCTACACGCGATGGCGGACGGACACGTCTTTGATACGTCGCGCGACCCCAGTGGCATGTTCACCGGCAAGGAAACGGTGGCGGATGTGCTGCGGACTGCCATCGGGATAGAAAAAGACAGCGTCGTTTTCTACCTCGGGATGAAGAAGGTCGTACCTGCGCGGTTGGGCGACGCGAAGATCGACGACATCATCAAGGAAGAGATGCGGCACATAGCCATTCTCAATCACGAACTGGTCAAGGTGTTATAGCGCGACCTGCCGACCACAAACTTGTGGAGAAAGCGCCTTGCTCGGCAGCCAGGGAAACCGATGGAAGCCGGAGCATGGCGCTTTTTTTGTGGCACGCGGAACCAGTTGAAGCAAAAGCAGTTATGGCGGCGAACAGAAAATTGACGGCTTTATCGGGAATTTGTATTGACTGGCGCGCGTCAAAGCAGTATAGTAGTACCGCAATGCCGGAATATGGAGAGCGACATATATGTCGAACCTGATAAGGATATCAGAAGCAGCCTCTCTGGCGCTTCACACGATGAGTTGCCTGCCTGAGGGGGGAAAGGATGTCGTGACGGCCAAGCACGTGGCGGCGACGCTTGGCGTATCCGAGGCGCACCTGTCGAAAGTCCTGCAGCGGCTGGTTAAAGCGGGGCTTGTGAAGTCCGAGAGGGGACCGCATGGCGGCTTTTGTCTGGCCAGGCCTGGCGGGGACATTACGCTGCTTGACGTATTTGAAGCAATAGAGGGGACGCTTGAGCCGGTTGATTGCCTGCTGGGGACAATGAGTTGCGGGGGAAAATGCATACTTGGGGACCTTATAAGGTCAGTGAACAGGCAGATCGGCGAGAGACTGGCACACACTAAAGTCAGCGACGTCTGGGGAGTCTTTGGGGAGGCCGCGAGTCATGAAGCGCAAAATAGTCAGAATTGATGAAACCAAATGCAACGGCTGCGGGTTGTGTATATCGGCTTGTGCCGAGGGTGCGCTTGCCCTGGTGGACGGAAAGGCGAGGCTCATCAGCGAGTCGTACTGCGACGGGCTTGGGGCGTGCCTTCCCGAGTGTCCCGTTGACGCGATACGAATAGAAGAGCGCGAGGCAGATAAGTTTGACGAAGTCGCGGTCGAGCGGCACAT
>CALMGO010000311.1 GCA_937863625.1 uncultured bacterium | reverse complement strand
TCGCCGGCGGGGTAAAGTCCATTTCCGCCGTCACCGGCATCCTCGCGCACGACCGCATCGAGGTCGAGGACACGGCAGTCGCCGCGCTTGAGTTTACAAACGGCGCTCTCGGCACTATCGAAGGCACGACCGCCGCGTGGCCGGGATTCTTGAAGCGCATCGAGATATCCGGCACGGCAGGCACGATCATGCTCGAAGAGGACAATATCGTCACGTGGAGATTCGCCGAGGAGCGCCCCGAGGACGAGGCAAT
Organism: uncultured bacterium; assembly: GCA_937863625.1. Taxonomy (GTDB): domain Bacteria; phylum Planctomycetota; class DG-23; order SLPQ01; family SLPQ01; genus CALMGO01. Next base: position 3,387 of record CALMGO010000311.1, on the reverse strand, counting down.
CCGCAGAAAGTTTTCCGCTAAGGACACCGTCGGAGGCGGCGCAGCCGACCCCAAGGCCATCAAGTTTGACAAGCACCAGTACAACTTTGAGGCATTCGTCCAGGCCCTCGACCGTGGCGAAAAGCCCGCCCTCGACGGCCGCGAAGGGCGAAAGGCCGTCGAGATGATTCTCGCTGTGTACGCCGCCGCCAAAAAAGGCGCCAAGGTCACTCTGCCTCTATAAAACACGCGTTGAAATGACAAGGGGCGACGGGGAGTTATTCCCGCCGCCCCTTTGCGATTCTCCCTGAACGTCCCTCCCTAGCGCCGCAACGGAAGCGTTTTCCTCAGCGTATTGCTTCGTCGCCTTCTATCTGACTCCCCAAATGCCGATACATGAATATGCGTTCGGTTCTGTGCCTCTCTTACTGGGTTGTGCCGTGAAAGTCCGCGATTTTCTAAGAGCCCTTCTGCTGTGCGCCTTCCCCGTGAGCGCGCTCCTTGTCGCGGGCACTGCAGCAGCATGGGCCCAGGAGCGTTTGACCGGACGCGTGAGCCTCTTTATCCACGTATTTGACCTTCAGCGCGAGTACGTAATCGCCACGTGGATTGAGAGCCTGCTTTTTGTCTTGTGCGCGCTTGTCTTCGTGCTGCTCGGCTGGTCGCCCGCATCGAAGACAGCCCTCAACCCGCTACGGCGCTTCATCTACCGGTGTTTTGCCTTCGGCTTTTTTGTTCTCGCCGGCGACGAGATGCTGATGCTTCATGAGAGGGTCGGTGAGGCCCTGCAGAAAATGACGGGATTCTTAAAAGACACCCCAGCCGAAGGCACCCCTTTCGCATGGATGATCTTCTACGGCCCCGCTGCCGTGGCGGTTGTCGCGGCCATGCTGTGGGCCTCGGTGGGGCTATTGAGGCGGTGCCCCCTGCGTGACGCCGTTCGCCGCGGGACGAGGGCCCTTGGCGCGGCTGTCGCCATGGTTGCCGTGGCTTTTGCCGCCGAGGCGGCCGCTGCGTATCTCGCGGCCCACGGCACGTGGAATACGCCGCTGCCGGTATTTGAGGAATCAGCCGAACTCGCCGCGCTGCTGTCATTCGCCTGGGCGCACCTCGAAATCGCCTTCGGCTACGAACTCTGACCACACCCACAGCACGAGTGTCGAAAAAATGCTATAAACTTGAAAAACATGCCTCACACAGAGAACACAGAGAACGGCCAAACCTCGATTCAGGTTCATGCTCTGCTCTAGTTCACAATGCGCACAATCCCATCCTTAAGGAGCACTTGCCCGAAGTTTATCAGAAGGCCAAGGCGTTTGTCTGCCAACCTCATGTAAGTAAAAAGCTGTTTCTTGTGTAAGGCGGTGATTTGCTCGACTGACTTCAACTCAATAATTACCGCGTCCTCTACAATCATGTCTGCACGAAAACCTGTCTCCACCTTCAAACCGTCCCATTCGATGGGAACAGAGACTTCCTGCTCAACCAGAAGGCCACGCTTGTGTAACTCGTGTGCCAGTATCATCCGATAGGTGGACTCTAACAACCCCGGTCCAAGTTTGCGATGTATTTGTACCGCGCAGTCAACAACAACGCCGGAGACCTCATTAAGAGCCGGCTTGTCAGGATTGTTCTTCATGTTCGTTCTCTGCGTTCTCTGTGTGCTCTGTGTGAGGAAAGGTTCTTGTCTTTGCTTTGAGGCATCCTCGGTCATGAGGTCTCCTTTCCGGGCACTGAAAGTCCCGATTTCTTCGCCTTGCAATGTGAGGACAGGCAAGAAAACCCTATCCTGCTGCCCCTTCGTGGCGTCGTGGCGTGAGGAAGCTTCTCTATGTAGTCGTTTCTCTCCCCTTCTACATTTCTGCGTGAGGAAAGATTCTTGTCTTTGGTCTATTTCAACCGCAGCCACTCCATGGCGTTGCCTGAGAAAAGCGCTTTGACGTCCCGCTTGATTTCACTCCTTGTCGGCGCCCAGCCCGCATCGCACATATCGGTGTATTTGCCGCCAAGCACCTCGGCTATCGTCTTCTTCGAGTGCCGCCACTTGTAGACCACCTGGTCGAGTATGCGCGCATCCGAATGCTGCGGCACATAGGTGAGCCCCAAGAGTTCCGTCCGCATCGCGGTCATCTCCGCCACAATCGACGGATTGTTCAAAAACCACCAGCAGCCGAAGAGTTTGAGATTGGCGAACTTCCTCGCCGTCACCGTCAGTTCGTGCTGGTCCACGCGGCTGAGCATCGTCACCAAAAAGTTCATCTTAGGATATTCCGCACAGAGCCGCCCCACCGCCGCCGGCGCCCCCTGCCCCACCGAGTCCCCTGCGTCGCGAAGCTCCGGCCTTATCTTCCTCCGCACCCCTATCATGAGCGCAAACGGCACCCCCGCCTCGCGGCACGCCGGGATGATTGATTTTCTTAGTATCCGGCCCTGGAGCGAATCGTCCGGCCACGTAAAGTCCGGCGTGAATGACATCGCCGCGTACCGCGCGTCCATCCGCTTTATCCAGTCAACCGCAAAACGCCTGAGTTCCGCAGCGCTGCGCCCTCCGAAATCCGCGTCCACCTTGTACCCCCACGCCGAGAGTTTCTTCGCCGAACCCGGCAGGTCGACTATAAGAGGGTCTATCCGAAGCGCCGCGTGAAACCGCCCGTCCCGCCTGCCCCTCTTCATCCACACTTCGCGTTCCGCGTCGCCGAATGGGTCGTTGGTCATGACCGCTCCGACGAGCCCCGCCGTCTCAAACGCAAGAGTTACGTGTTCTTCGGCCGAGAGCCCCTTGAAGAACTTCCTTGCACCGGCAAGCCCGTCGCGCCTGGGGTCGAGGCCGTAGCACTTGAGCGTCGTCAGCACGCCGCGCGCCGCCTCGCTCACTGGAGAGCGCTTTACAAATAGTTCGTCCCAGACAAATTCGGCCTGCGCCTTTTTCGTCATCCGGTAAAATTTCTCCGGCGCCAGCCCCGTCGCCCTCGTCGACTCGGCGATGAGGTAGTGGTAAGTGATGAGTTCGTCTATCCCTCGAAGAAGGAGTTCTCCAAAGCGCGGCTCGTAGAGGTGCGTATGCATGTCAAAGACCGCAGCCTTCGATACCGCCTCGGCCACCGCCGGAGCCACCTCGTCCCGAGCCAGGACCTTCTCGTTTTTGCTGTTCACGGCCATCTCGTTTTCTCCGCTAAAGGGTTGCGTATAACCGCCTCTGACGCAGGCGGCCGTGTGAATTCTATGGCATGTCCGAAGCACGGTCAAGAAACATCGCTGCAGCGCCGCGCCCCCGTGCCAATAAAAGAGGGGCGTCCCCTGCGGAACGCCCCTTTCGTTACTGTCGTAGAGTCTACGCCTTTGCGCAGACCTCGATACTTGCCGAAATCGCCTCGTCGAGGACGCCGAGCGCCTCCCTGAGCGCCTCTT
>CALMGO010000310.1 GCA_937863625.1 uncultured bacterium | reverse complement strand
ACGCCGGTGGTGTCAATGGCCAGGAAGCGAGCCCTGAGGTCATCGACGTTTCTAATTCGATGGCGCATCTGCCAGCGCCAGTCGTCCCATCTGGAACGGGAGTGCGTTACGGAAGGCCGGTCGAGCGACTTGCGGGTTTGGTGCAGAGACGGTAGATCTACCTCCTCCAGCGTAGGTGGAGGCTCATCCTCAGATACAACAGGCGCATCGGTTTCAGTCTCCGTCTTCATTTTGGTCTTCGTCTACCTCCTGTATAAGGGTACGTGCACAAGTACGACACGACTATTATTCGGAAACTACACAGTAATACACAACATAAAGGACCGAAGGATTCCGAAAAACCTCAACTTTTCTTCGGGCCCCGCCGGGCTCATCCCGGCGAAAGGGAGTCACGCGGTCGCCGGGTCCGGATAGAACACACGTTTTCAAAGGGCTTCACGCCCCTCTACAACAATTGGAAGAAATATAATATGTGCGCAGGTGTTGTCAAATGGGAACGGAGGAATTTCGAAAAATAGGCAAGATTTTTCGGGGGGCCGGCAAACAATAGGGAGGCGGCGGACGTAGTAGGAGTAGGAAGAGCGCGGTCGACCGGGGCCGGAAAAGAGAGGCGACTTCTTAAGGGGGCGTAGAATGAAGGGCATACCTGGACGGCTTCTGGCGGCTGCGGTGCTGACGATAGCGGCGGACTATCTGCTATTCGGGCATGCGGCGGGCTGCGGGGTGACGACCTTTGCAGCGGTGGTGCTGGCGGCGACGGCGCTACGGTACGGGCGGCGGCTGGGGCGGAGCTGGTGGTGGCTGGCGCTGTGGATGGCGGTGGCGCTGGGGGCGTCGCTGGACTATTCGCGGATGGGGGCGGCGCTTTTGGTGGTGCTGCTGTGGGCGATAATCGCGCAGGCGGTGCTGCCGGCGGGCAAGGACATATTTGAGGCGGTGTGCGGCGGGGTTGCGGGCGGGCTCAAGGGTTTGGCGGGCGTCGTGTACGACGTCTTTGGCCGGCGCAGGATATCGGCGGCGGGGGAGACGGCGAGGTATGCTCCGGCGTGGGTGATAGTGCTGCCGGCGGCAATCATAGCGATATTTGCAGTGCTCATCATCCCGGCGAACCTGGTGGTTTCACAATGGGTGACGACGGGGCTCCGGACGCTGGGCGAATGGATAAGGGAGATTGACGCGTGGCGAGTGGGGTTCTGGCTGGTGGTGGGACTGGAGGCGTACGGGCTTTTTGTCTTTCGGCCGTGGTGGCGCAGGCGCGGGCGAGCGAGGAAGGCGGGGAGCTCTTTTGTGCCGCCGCCCCCTCCCCCTCCGGGCGCGAGGGTGAAGGCGAACTATCCGACAGCCGAGATGCGCAGGGGGTACCAAGTCGCGGCGGCCGTTACAACGTTTGCGGGGCTTAACCTCATATACCTGGCGGCCAATGCGGCAGATGCGACATACCTGTGGTTTGCGCTGAAGCTACCGGAGGGGCTGACGTATGCGGGATTTGCGCATGCGGGGTCATACCGGCTCCTGGCGGCGGTGGTGCTGGCGGCGGCGACGGTGACGGCGTTTTTCCGGGTGGGTTCGCCGGCGGGGCAGAGCGCCAAGGCAAGGTGGCTGGTGTATCTTTTTGTGGCGCAGAACGCGGCGGTGCTCGTGGGGGCGGCGCGGCGGCTCGAACTCTATGTAGAGGCATACGGGCTGACGCGGTTTCGGGTGGCGGCGTTTGTATGGATGGTGCTGGTGATGGGGGGGTACGCATTTCTTGCGTGGAAGCTGGCGAGGTCGAGGAAGTTTCACTTTCTCCTGAAGACGAACACGGCGCTGACGCTCGTCGTGCTGTCGGCGGTGAGCCTGGCGGACGTGGACGGGTTTATAGCGCGGTGGAACGTGGCGCAGTGGGAGCAGGGCGTTCACAAGGACATAGACGTGGCGTACCTGGGCAGACTGGGCGCGACGGCGATGCCGTCGGTGGCGCGGCTGGCGGTGTCGGACGACCGGGCGGTGGCCGAGAGGGCGCAGGGGGTCCTGGGGCGAGTGATGGCGCGCGAAGAGGGGCGACGGGCGCCGTGGCAGTCGAGGACTCTCAGGAGCGGGCGGGCGCTGGAGGAGACGCGGAGCGTGATGGGGATAGTGGATAGTGGAGAGCCGGAGGAAGCGGAGGTCCTTTGAGGCGAGGGTTTGCCGCCGGCGCGGACGCAGCGCGGTAAATAAAAGCGGGCCCCTTGAGGGGCCCGCTTCAGTTGACGGATGCCATTTACTCCCAAGCGTGTTTGACGACGATGCGAACGGCGTCTACCGTCTCGCCGGGAGCGGCGGTAATCTCCTTGTCCTCGACGGTGACCCAAGCTTTGTCGCGGGTGTCCAAGGCGCTGATGTAGAGAGTCATGTTCGCCGGGACATAGACGAAAGCCCTTCCGGTATAGTCCGTTTCCGTGCCGGTGCTGGGAATCCCGCGACGGTCTCTCGACAGCCAGGCGACGGGACACAACTCCCGGACTGGTCGGCCCATCGTGTCCACGACGTCCACATTCACCCTTGCGAGGCTGCCGAGGCGAATGATGACGTTGTCCATGTTTGCGCGGACGTCGATATCAGCAAACCCGAGGGGCCTTTGGCCGGGGACGACCGCCCCCTGCCTCTGATATGCGCCCAGGCGGCATCTTCCTTCGGGTTGGGCGGGGATGCTGAACGTCCCGTCGCTGCCGGTGACGTCGTACGCCGCGAACAAGCGTTGCTTACCGTCGTAGATACAGAGGTTGGCCGGGTTGGTAACGGACTTGGACGGCACGACGCGGCCGGAGACGGTGAAGGTCCTGCACCTTTTGCATGCAACGTCCCCGATATCGGTTATGGAGCCGGGCGCGAGTTCGAAGCGGCTCGTGGACTCACAGGAACAGGTGCGATCCCGGCTCTCTATGGCGGCGGTAGCGACGCCGGGGCGCAGTGCGCGCGGTATTTCGAAACCGC
>CALMGO010000309.1 GCA_937863625.1 uncultured bacterium | reverse complement strand
GCAATCTACGACACGAGGTCGCGGCGCATTTTGCGGCGGGGGTCGACCGCGATAGTGAGAAACGCCACGGCGCCTGCAAGCGTGAAGACGATGCCGAGGACAAAGGGCAGCGTGTAGCCGCTTTTGTCGGCGAGAAAGCCGCCGAGAAGAGGGGCGGCGACGAAGGGGAGTCCGCTCATATTGTCGAGGCTGATGTATGAGGGGCGTTTTTCGAGGGGGGCGAGTTCGAGGATGTAGTTGGAGTGTCCGCACCAGAAGGCCATCATGGAGACGGTCGCGAAGGCGAAGGCGGCGTAGAAGCCGGCCTCGGTCGTGGCGAAAAGGGCGCATGCGATGCCGGCGGCTCCGGTGAGATTGGCGAGAAAGAGGACGAGGCGATGTCCGTAGCGGTCGCCGAGAGGGCCTATAAGGACTGAGAGGCCGCGGGCGATGGTGACGACCATGGTCATGCGGACTGCAAGCGCGACGGCGGCATCGACACCGAGCACGGAGATGGCGCGCATTGTGAAGAACGAGGAGGCGGCGACCTGTGACATGCTGTATAGAGCCTTGCAGAAGAAGTAGCGCTGGAAATCGCGGTCATGGAGGAGGATGTCGCGGACGTCCTTTACATGGTCGGAGAAGGGACGCTCGCGGCGCTCGATGGGGTACGGCGCTTCCTTGAGGAAGAAGAGAGTGAGCCAGGAGAGCGTGATGAGGATGAACATGCCGCTGAAGAGGAAGACGTAGTTGACCGGGAATCCAAGTCCCGGCACGACCATTCCCGCGGCAAGGAGGACCGCCACACCAAGGAAGCCGCCCGTACTCTCGCGTATGCCGAAGAGGAGGCCGCGCCTGTTGACGGGGGTGACCTTGGCGACGGCCTCCTGCCAGACGGGGCTCACGATACCGAGGATGAAATGGTAGGAGAAGATAATGGCGAAGAAGAGGATGAGCGCAAGGAGCGGATTGGCGGGAGCCACGAGCGCGGTCATAACCGCCATGAAAAGCCACGGGAGGCGTTCGAACGCGGCGACGAAGATGAGGAGGCGCTTGAGGCGGGTGCGACCTTCGGTTATTTTGGCGGCCCAGATCTGCTGGGGCATCATGAAGCATACACTCATGATGAGGGCGAGGAGACCGGTGAGCGTGTTTTTGTACGGGAGAAGCGACGGGACGCGGTTGACACAGTCGCTGATGAAACCGGGCAGGACGGTGGCGGCGGGGGCGAGGGCCTGTCCCATGGCGTAGAGGATACCGTCGCCGGCGTTGACGAAGAGATTTCGCCATGTGTAGCGGAGCACGTAGGAATTGTACTCTTCGACGGTGACGGTTTCTTTTGCGGGGACCTGGGACACGTGTTTTACGGCCTTTCGCGGCGGACTTATTTGCCCATCAACTGGGACATGGCCCACTCAGTGCGGTCAACGACCTGGGCGTCCTCGGGCGGGCTGAAAGAAAAAGTCCCTTC
>CALMGO010000308.1 GCA_937863625.1 uncultured bacterium | reverse complement strand
ACGAAGCTCGACGGGACGGCGAAGGGCGGGGTCGTCGTCCGGATCGCCAAGGAGTTGAACATTCCCCTCCGGTACATCGGCGTCGGTGAACAGGTGGACGACCTCCGGCCTTTCCGGGCGGAGGAGTTCGTCGAGGCGCTCTTCTCGACGAACGGCGGCTGAAGCAACCCGTCCGGACTGGCCGGCGCGGACTCGGGGGGGCCTTGTGCACCGGCGTGGAAGCGTGCCAGTCAGTACCCGGGGGAGAGGCGCAGGGAGGCTGCGATTTCGCGGGCGACTTTTTCGCCTACGCGCTCGTGGTCGAGAAAGAGGCGCTCTGCACCGGGATCGGCGGTGAGCGGCTTTCCCACGTCGTGGAGAAGGACGGCGAGGGCGAATTCAAAGGAGGGGTTTTCAAGGAGCGACATCGCCAGGAGCGTGTGCTGCCAGACGTCGCCCTCGGGGTGGAGCTGACGCCCCTGTCTTACGCCTTTGTAGGCGGCGACCTGAGGCAGGATTGCCTTCAAGATGCCGAAGGAGTCGAGCATTTCGAGGCCGACGCGGGCGTTGTGGAGGAGGAGTATCTTCTCCAACTCGTCGCGGATGCGTTCGGGGCTTATGGAAGTGATGCCTGCGGCGTTGGCGATAATGGCCTTTTCGGTATCAGAGTCGATTGTGAATTCGAGTTCGACGGCAAAGCGCACGGCTCGCAACAACCTGAGGTAGTCCTCTGAGAAACGTTTCTGCGGGTCGCCGATGGCGCGGATGACGCGTTTGGACAGGTCCGTGCGGCCGTCGACATAATCAAGGAGCTTACCCTGAACGGGTTCGTAGAACATGCCGTTGATGGTGAAGTCGCGCCGCTGGGCATCCTGCTGCTGGCGGCCGAAGGTGACCGAATCTGGGTGGCGGCCGTCGGAATAGGAGGCATCGCTGCGAAATGTGGCGACCTCAAACTCAAGGCCTGCCATGGGAACCTTTATGACGCCGAATTTCTCGCCGACATCGATAGTTCCGTCGAAAAGAGACTTGACCACTTCTGGGAGCGCGTCGGTCACAATGTCGTAGTCTTTGGGCCGGCGCTTGAGAAGTATGTCCCTCACGCAACCACCGGCCAGAAGCGCGGCGTATCCCTTCTGGCGGATGACGCGGACGATCTTCAAAGCGACATCATATTTGAAGAAACTCTGCGATGAGGCAGAATCGCGGTTAGTCATTTTCCCTTTGTGGACCTTTCAGAAATCCTGTTTGCAGCAAGACACTCAAAGAGCGCCAAGGCCAATACAGCATATAAAAGCACGTCGCTGAGCGCAAGCACCGGTTTCAGCGAGTCGAGGGCGGCGTCAAGACCGGCCACGGAGAGCACGGGAACAACAACGGCGGACGGCATTCGGTCGGAGAGGCCCGACGGGTCCAGGCGGGTGAGGACTGCTTCAACTGGGTCGATATTGACGCAGAATGCGAAGAGGTCCGACTGCGAATCCGGCAAACTTACACGGTAGCATCCGGGAAGATGCGTATCGGCAAAGACCGGCGGGAGTCCGCCGGATGGGGTGACAAGAAGACGGCGGTCATCGGGCGTCGTGACGACGAGGCCGGAGGGAAACTGCCCGGGCTCGCAAAGCGTAACCTCCTGCCCGGTCAGGATATCTGCAGGGCCTGCTGAAGAGGCAAGCAGGTGGTATGAAAGCTCGTAAACAAGGGGCAGGAAGAACTGAGAGGCGGGAAGGGTCGACATCGAACGAAGCGGGGCGAATGTGAAAAGGGCAACAGGGCGGCCGCGGGCGGCGATTATAAGCGCGGGATCGCCCACATCAAGGCGGATGGGGACGCGGACGTCTGCGGAGCCGACGTCGGCAAGAAGATAGTCGTAGACCCTAAGGGAGTTGTAAAGCGAAGGCGGCTCTGCTGCAAACGACGCGAGGGCGGCGTCTGAGATATCGAGCGTCGTCGTCAAGAAGCCTCCACCCGAGGAGCGCGAGGCGGAACGAACCCCTATAAGGCGGGCGGGCAGCCATGGGAAATCCGGCAAAGGATCCCCAAGGTCACAGGGGAAGATGACAAGCGGGCGAGCCGCGGCCAGGCGGGCGCCAAGAGCGGACACAAGCTGCTCAGGAATGCCGTGGCGAAGAAGGAGGTAAACTATGTCGAAACCGGAAAGGTCCGGCGCGGCGGCATACTCGGCGACAGTCACGTCAAAGGGGCTTTGGGCTCCCGAAGGGTCGTCAATGAAGGGATCGAGAGCACGAAGAAGGAAGAAAGAATCATCATCGAAAGCCGGGGAGACGTTGCGGCTTTTGAGTATAAGGGCCTTTATGCGGTCACGGGCATGGAGGGCAAAAAAGACACGATTGTCGGCGGCAAGAGCGTCGGGCTGGTCAATCCCGACAAGGCAATCAAGTATGCCGGCTTGGGGGACAAGCATAGAGAGAGCAACCTCGGTGCTGGAACCGGGTGGTATAGTCACAGTCCGAGAGGCAACACGGGAATCGTCGGCCTCAAGAAAGACCTGGAGCGTTTCCGCACTGGAAGAACTTGAGGAGACGGTGGCGGTCACCTCGACAGGAGCGCCGACGGTGGAGCCGCCGGCGTTTACAGCAAGGCGTTCAATTGAGAAGTTCCTCAGCTGGGCCGTCGAGCAGTCGCAGACGATGGCAGGGACACCGCCGAGGGCGGCGCGGAGGTCGTCGTCAAGCGAAGCGGCGGCAGGGAGGGAGTTCTCCTGGAGGTCGGTCACGATGTAAAGAAGCCTGGAAGCGGCGGTGGAGTCCCCGAACAGCGCGGCGGCGCGGGAAAGGGCGGCAGCCATCGAGCCGCGGGCATTGGAAACAGTAAGGCGGGCGGCGCGGGCGCGGAGAGCCGCAATGTCGGCAGTGAGGACAGCGTCGTGAGCGCTTTCGGGGGGAGCAGTCTCGATGACGGCTACCAGGTCGGAGGCGCCGAGACGGGCGATGATGGCTTCGAGGTACTCCTTGGCGCGCGTAAAACGCATTGCGGAGTCGTCGATTGCGGACATGGAAAGCGAGTTGTCAAGGATGATGACAATGTCGGAGCCCTCCCGGCCGGACCCTGCGGCGCGCTTTATGACGGGAGAGGCAAGCCCGAGGGCCAGGAGGCCCAGAAGAAGCGTTCTCAGGATGAGGAGGAGAAGATTGTCGACGCGGCGGCGGCGCGCGGTTTTCATGGCGGCGGCCTGGAGAAATCGCGTGGCGGCGAACAGGACCTGCGGGGCCTTTCGGCGGTAGATGAGGTGTATGAGAAGCGGTATGGCGGCAAAGACCAGGCCGGCAAGAAAACCTGGAACGAGAAGGCTCATCAGCCGACCCTCTTTCTTTTGTCGAGATAGCCCGAGAGCATCGAGGCAAAGGGCTTGGAGGTGTCGGCGAGGACATATTCGATAAGTCCCTCTGCGCATCCGCGGCGGAGGTTTTCGAGAAACGCGTTCATTTCGGCCAGGTAGGCACGGCGAACGTAGCGGGGGTCGGCGTGAATTTTGTCCCGGGTCTCGACGTCAAGAAAATCGGTCAGGCGCGTAAAGGGAAAAGTGAGTTCAGCGGGGTCCATCACGTGAAAGATGATGACCTCGTGCTTTTTGTGGCGGAAGTGGCGCAAGGCGCGGAAGATCTCGCGTTCGTCGTCGAAGAGGTCGGAGATGACGATGATGAGGCCGCGCTTTTTGATATTTTCCGCAAGGGCGTGAAAGGTGTTAGCAATGCCGGTGAGCGAAGAGGGCCGCGTGTGTTCGAGCTGGACAAGCAAGCGGTCCAGATGGGCGGTAGTACCGCCGGGCGGGATCCTCGTGCGGACGTCGCGGTCAAACGTCACGAGGCCGACACTATCACGCTGGCGTATCATGAGCCATGCGAGGCTCGCGGCGAGATAGGAGGCATATTCGAACTTTGTAACGGCGCCGGAGCCGTAGGACATCGAGGCGCTGGCGTCGAGGAGGATGTGGCAACGGAGATTGGTCTCCTGGTCAAACTGTTTGACATAGTAGCGGTTGGTGCGGCCATAGGCCTGCCAGTCGATGTAGCGGAGGTTGTCGCCGGGAGAATACTCGCGGTGTTCGCTGAACTCGACGGAGAATCCGTGATAAGGGCTTCGGTGGAGGCCGGTGACAAAACCGTCGACGACGCTTCTGGCGACCATGGAGAGGTTCTGCAGGCGGTTTACGGTTTCAGCGGTGAGGTATGTATATCCTGTTGGATTGGCCGGCATTGTCAGGCAGGCTCCGGTCGACGCTGCAGGAAAATTACGCGAGAATGTCCGTAAACACGGTCGTCCGTGAGGGCCGCCTGAGAAGGGACGGGCTCGAGGGGGACCTGGCGCGGCATGCGGAGCACAAGGTCCGCATCGGGGGACAGCGCCTGGGAGAGAAGAATTTCGTCGATAAGGGAGTTCAGGCGGTCGCGG
>CALMGO010000307.1 GCA_937863625.1 uncultured bacterium | reverse complement strand
CGCCTCCTCCGTCCAGCGCGATGACTTTCTCCAGGGGATGATAAGCGTCACCTCCGAGGCCGGCTCCTCGGCCGTTGAAATCATCTGCGGCCCCGACTCGCCCCTTCCCGCTGGGACAACGCTCCGCGGCCGCGGTTCCTTCCAGTCCCTCTCCGTCGCCGCCCCCGCCAAAGTCGTCGCCCGCGCGTCCGACGGCCGCCCCGCGCTCGTCGAGGTCCCCTTCGACGCCGGCGTCATCTACTACCTCGCCGTGCCTCTTGAGCCCGAGAGTATGAATACCCTTCTCGACGCCGTCGCCTCCCGTTCGGGCGTCTCGCGCCCCGTCAGGTTTTCCACGCCCGCCGGCCGCGACTGGAGGCTCGAATGCCGCTCTCTTTCCTCGCCGGATGTCGCGCTCTTCTACATTGTCAACCACTCCGACGCCGCCGCGCGCGTTACCGTGTCGCTTCCTTTCGAGCCAGGGGACTCTCTCAACCTTCGCGACCCTTCGCGCCCTCTTGACCTCGACCGCCTCGACGTTCCTGCGCGCCGCACGGCTATCCTCGCCGTCAAAAGAAAAAAGGTGTCGCCGTGACCGGCTCCAGACCCATCGTCCTCGCCTCAGCCTCGCCCCGACGCCGCGACCTCCTGCGCGAGGCCGGTTACACGTTCACCGTCATGCCCGCGGACGTCGATGAGACGCTTCACCCCGGCGTCGACCCCGCCGACGCCGCCGTTGACATCGCCCGCCGCAAGGCCCTCGCCGTCGCCCCCGGCATGCGCGGCGCCATCGTCCTTGCCGCCGACACCATCGTCGTGACCGAGTCCGGCCGCCCCGTGGGAAAGCCCGTCGACGCCGCCGATGCGAAAAGAATGCTTCGTGAATTATCCGGCTCCACGCACGTCGTTATTACCGGCGTCTTTATCATCGATACCGCGACTTCCGCTTCGCTCTCGCGCGCAGTAAAGACGACCGTCGTCTTCGGCCGTATGACCGACGACGAGATAAATGCCTACGTCGACAGCGGCGAAGCTCTCGGCAAAGCCGGTGCTTACGCCATTCAGGAAACAGGCGACCGGTTCGTCCGGAGTATCGACGGCAGTTTCACCAATGTCGTCGGACTGCCGATGGAGGATGTGACCGAAATGCTCGCCGCCTTCGCCGCGCCTTGTTAGCCGCTTATAGTGTGTCTGTGTAAAACGAGGGAGGGTTCTTTTATGCGCACGCTAATGACACTGACAATTACGCTCCTGACATTCACCGCACCCGCTTTCGCCCAGACGGACGACTTCACCCTCTCCGTCGACAGTCCCGTCGTCGCCACGAGTAACGTCATCAGCGGCTACGTATCCACGCCGCTGGCCGGTGAGATGATCTCCGTATCCTGGGTCGACTCCTACGGAGGCGTCTATTTCTCGACCGAGGTTTCCGCACGCGGCTCAAGCCCCTCGCCGTTTTCCTTTATGGCCTACGCCGCCGCCTCGCCCGTCCGGTTTGTCCAGGCCTCCGCCCGCAGCCGCTTTGCCTCGCTGCCCGTCACCGTCCCCCCAAAGGCAGACACCGCGTGGGATTCGTTCATGATTGTCGCCGACAAGCCCGGTGAATCCTCCGTTCTAAACGCCGTCACCCTGAGCCGCCTCGGCTTCACCGCCGCCCTCGCCTCCGGATATTCCGATTGCCTCGCCGCCGCCCGTGTCGGCCTGCGCCCCGTCGCCACCGGCCTCATCTCCGCAGGCAGCCTCTCCCTTCTGACCGACTCCGTCGCCGCCGCTTCCGCAGAATATCAGGCCTCCGGAGACACCGCCGCCCTCGTGCGCTCCCCGGCCCTCGCCGACACCCGCGAAACCGCCCGACTCGCCATGGAG
>CALMGO010000306.1 GCA_937863625.1 uncultured bacterium | reverse complement strand
GAAAGGGTCACTGTCAAAACCGCCGCAAGCACATATAGACTAAAACGCTTCACCTTGCACCTCCAGTCAGATTGCCACCGCTATTTCAAATTTATCGAGATCATCGAGCGACTCAAACTCGGCAAACATGTCAAAGTCTTCAAGGATTTCCAATTCCTGCAGAACGTCCAGGTTCTCTATGACAGCCATTTCCTCCGCGCTCAGCGCGCCCGTGTCGGCCGCCGCCACGACGGCCACTTCAGCGGGCACATCGATGGGAGCAGGAGTTGCCGCCACGTTCACCGCCTCGGGCTTTTGTGGATGCAGCGCTACCGTCAGCATAATCAGCACGGCCGCCGCTGCGGCAAGGCCGGTCGCAACGTAGAAAGGCGCCGCGTACCGCCGCGCCGTACGCCGCCTGACGGCGACGGCCAGCCCGGTCGGTACTTCCACCGGCTCGATAGCCTCAAGCGCCGCATATGACCGCCTGAGAAGCTCCAGCCACGTCCTGCATTCGGCGCAGTCGGCAAGATGCCTGCCCACGGACTCATTTTCGGCCGGGGATAGTTCCCCGTCCGCATAGGCCGCCAGCAACTCTTTTTTCCTGCACTCCATACCACGCCTCCTGACAGATACTTAAACCCGCCGCTTCGACGCCTGTAACGCTCAATTTCTACAAATTTCCAGCCTCGATATCACTCTTGAGCGCCATTGCCAGCGACGCCCGCGCGCGGCTGAGCAGCGCCTTTATCGCATCCACGTTGGTTTCCATCGTTTCGGCTATATCTGCGTACGAAAGGCCCTCAAAACGATGCAAAACCAGCGCGATTCTCTGCCTGTCCGGTATTCTTGTCAGCGCTTTGCGGACGATTTCGGCCCTTTCACGCCCTGTCGCCTTTTCCTCGGCTGACGGCTCCGCCGCAGTCACGGCCTGCGCCAGAGTCGCCTCCTCGTCCCCGTAGGCAGCGTCCAGCGACAGCATCCTGCGTCGCTTCGTGTCCCGGATGGCATTGAGACATAGATTGGCCGTAATCCTGTAGATTAGTGTGGATACTCGCGCCGACGGCCTGTATGTCTTTCGCATCCTGTAAAGCCGCAAAAACACTTCCTGCGCGCAATCCTCGGCCATGGACGAATTGCCGATATAGCGGTAAATCACGCCGTACACCTGCCGCTGGAAACGCTCGACGATCTCGTCAAATACGCCCTCTTCCCCGGCCGCCAGTCGCATCATGAGACGCGTATCGCCGTCCTCGACAAACCCGCCGGGTTGTATTTCATCCGTGCTCATTCCGCGCCCTTCGATTTGTGCAGCCGTAGCTGCCCGCATGCCGCCTTCGCATTCGAGCCCCTGCTGTCCCGGACGAAAACGTTAATACCCCTTGCCTCCAGCCTGTCGCGAAAGCCGTCGATCCTTCTCTCCGAAGGTCGCCTGAACTCAAGACCCTCGACTTCATTGTAGGCGATGAGGTTTACAAACGCCCGCCTGCCGGACAAGACCGCTGCAAGTTTCGCTGCGTGCGCCGCCGAGTCGTTGACTCCCGCCAAAAGCACGTATTCATAGGTCACTTCGCGGCCCGTCCTGGCAAAGTATTCGTCGGCCGCTTTGACAGTCTCCGACACCGTCGCCCTTGCGGACGGGAGGAGTCGGCGCCTCAGCGCGTCGTCGGCCGCGTGGAGGCTTATTGCAAGGCCGATATCGATCGGCAGTTGCGCTATGCGCGCAATGCACGCCGGGTCCCCCAGCGTACTGATTGTAATCCGTCTCGCCCCTATGTTAAACGCGTACGGCGAGTTGAGCGTCCTCACCGCGTCAAAGACGCTGTCGAGGTTGAGGCACGGTTCCCCCATGCCCATGAATACCACGTGAGATATCCTGCTGCTTGGTATGACGGATGCCGCGTGAAGGGCCTGCTCGACTATCTCGTGTGCGTGCAGATTGCGGACATAGCCGCCTGCCCCCGTCGCGCAAAATGCGCACCCGAGCGGGCACCCGACCTGGCTCGAGAGACAGACCGTAATGCGGCGCTGGGACTTGATCACCACTGCCTCGACCGTTTCGCCGTCATCGAGGATGATCTCCAGTTTGCTTGCGCCGTCCCCCGCGTCGTGCGTGGCCGCCAGAGTGCTTGACGTTATGACAAAGTACTCGGCGAGGTACTCCTCCAGCCGCCGCGATATGTTCTTCATCTCGTGAAATGTCCGCGCGCGCTTCAAGTACAGCCAGTCGAATATCTGTGCTGCGCGGTAACGTTGGAAGCCCGCCGTAACGAGCACGTTGGAGAGGGATTCGAGACTGTACCCCGTCAGCGGCTGTCCCTGCGGTGCGCCGGTCACTGCTATCGCTCCCGGCGGTAAAACTCTTCGACAAAAGCCGCCAGGCCGCCCGACGCGGCAAACTCCCCGAACTCATCCATCCCGGCCAGTATCATGTCGGAGAGAAATTTCACTGTCCAGTTGTTCTCAAGCGGGCTTATCGTGATGACCGGCCGCCCGGCCTCGCGCGCTGCGTACATCTCCACCGCAGTGCCCATGCTCGCCTGCGGCACAAATGCCACCAGACAGTCCGACTCGGTCACCATGGTAATATGATCGAAGAAAACCCTTCTCGCCTTCTCGTCGTCGTAGTTCAGGCTGTCAGGGTGGTTTTCAAAGGGGCAGTATACGCGCGCCCCTTCGACGTGTTCGGTGAGTATGTCCTTGACGAGGGTCCTGTAGTCCTGGCAGTGAACGCCGTCGCTGATCGACCCCTGTATGATGCCCGCGATGAAAAACGAGCGCCCTTTCATGTCTGCACCGGCGCATCAAAAGGCGTCTTGCGCACGAAGTATATCTTCTCGGACTCGTTCTTCTTTATGAGTTCTTCGGCTTCCTCCATCGTGAGAAGCCCCGCCTTTGCGCCGAAATACCTGATAACGCTTGATGAGTTGGCCGTGCCGAGTTGGAGGCCTCTGGCGATATCGCCGTCGCGGATAACGCCCGCCACAAACGCGCTCGCAAATGCGTCGCCCGCGCCGAGCGTGTCCACCACCGGCGCATTGTACGACGGGAAGAAATACAGGTTCTTGCCGTCGCACACCTGTGCGCCCGCCTTGCCGTCGGTGATCACGGCCATTTTCACGCCTGTGTCCAAAAGCGCCCGGAAAATCTCGATCATATTGTACAGCCACGGCTCGACGACAAGCGCTCCGTTGGGGCAGGCCTTCAAACACTCTCCGCATCTGTTGCACATGTCCAGCCCGCGCGACACTATCCCCTGGTCGCTCATTTGAAAGACGCCTGACTCGCACACTTCCAGGCACTTGCCGCACTGCGTGCATCGCTGGCTGTCGATGTGCCTGCGCACCGCCTGCAGGCCCGTGACCATCTCCGCTTCCTCACGGTTCATAAGTAGAATATCCGTCACCGACAGGATGGGCTTGAGCCCCTTGATGCGCGTCTTGAGTTGTGTGGATCCCGGATTAAACGCCAGATTGACGTTCTTCTCGTGCGCCCTCTGTGCGAGGGTCACGGCCATCTCGGCCGATCTGCCCGATAGGCCCGACATATAGAGCCACTTCGTTTCGTCGAGGACCTTCCAGTCCAGATCGTGCTCGTCAAAGGTGTTATTTGCGCCGCGAAACGTGAGTACTGTCCTGTCGCCTTCATATGACACCAGGATCACCGAATACCCCGTCTGCTGGCTGCCCGAGTACGCGACAAAACTCACGTCAACGCCCTCGGTCTTGAGTTCGTCGATTACCCGCTTGCCTGCGTCATCGTCGCGCCCCACCTTGCCGACCACCGCGCATGAACGCCCCAGCCGCGCAAACGATGCCGCCGTATTCGAAGCGCCGCCGCCGGTCAGAAACTCGATGTTGTCGATATTGACCTTCGCCCCGTAGTCATAACAGAGGAAGCTCTTCTCCGCGAGCACGTCGTTGATGCTGATGATCTTGCTCAGGTCGCTCTTTATGAATACATCCTGGGTGGCGCTGCCTACACAGACTACGTCGAACATTTCGGCTCCCTGAAATCGCCGCAGTGGAGCACCTAATATACATGTGCTATCCCCTCTTTGCAATCCTGAGACTTGCCGTGGCCGTTAAACGACTCTCTCCCCCCGCTTTCAAAAAACCCAGGGACGGCTCGCGCCGCCCCTGGATATAACTACTGCCCCCCTCGGATTACCCGGATCTATCTTCCGCCGCGACCCCCGCCGCTGCGACCGCCATCTGTGCCGCCGCTACGGTTGCCGCCTGCGCCCTGACCTTGGCCGCCGCCTTGACCTTGACCCTGGCCGCCGCCGCGTCCGCTACCCATGCCCTGACCCTGACCCTGGCCGCTGCCCATGCCCTGACCCTGACCCTGGCCGCCGCCCATGCCCTGGCCCTGTCCCGGTCCCTGGCCGCGCCCTGGAGCTTCTCCTGCGCGCTGGCGTAGGTCATCGGCTGTTACCACGCCGTCGCCGTTGACGTCGGCCCACTTGAACCTCTCGTCATTGCCGGCAAATTCCTCGCGGGTCACCTGGCCGTCCTTGTTCGTGTCGTGCTTATCCATAAACGCCTTGCCGATGCGGTTGGCGACATTTTCCCGAAGCGTGTTTCTTGCCTCTTCCCTGGTGACAAGACCGTCACCGTCTTTGTCCGCGGCCTCTATCTTCTGTGCGAAGCCGCTTATCTCCGACTTGGAAAGCGCGCCGTCAGCGTCGCTGTCGATGACGTTAAAAAGTTCCCCGGCAAACATCGCCGCGCCCTCTATGCGCTCGCGGTTGCGGTCGCGGACTCCGTCGCCCGGGCCTTCTCCAGCCTGCTCTTCGACTCGCGCTCTCCGTCTCGTGCGAAGGGTTTCGCGCGCTGAGGCTATCTCCCCGTCGTCAAGATACCCGTCGCCGTCGCCGTCCATCCAGCCGAATACCTCTGCGTTGCCCGTCCACTCATCGCGCGATATCAGTCCATCGCCGTTGGTGTCGGCCTGCTGGAGTCTCTGTCCGGCGCCTTGCCCCGTTCCTCCGCCCTGACCCATCCCGCCGCCGCGACCCGTGCCCCCGCTGGGAGGCGTTGCTTCGCCGCGACCCATGCCGCCGCGGCCCGCTCCGCCGCCGCCTTGATGCGCGCCAACTCCCCCAGACGGGCGGCTT
>CALMGO010000305.1 GCA_937863625.1 uncultured bacterium | reverse complement strand
CCTGCATCTGCTTTACCATCAGTTCGCTGTCGGCCCTGACCAGGACCTTCTGCGCACGCAGCACGAGCGCATCCTCCAGCGCAAAAAGAAGCGCAAAATACTCCGCACGGTTATTGGTTTCCTCGCTGAGATAGAGCCCCTCTTCGATGATTATCTCGCCGTCGCGCGCGTCGCGGACTATCCATCCGGCCGCAGCCGGGCCGGGATTGCCACGGCTCGCGCCGTCGACATTGAGGATAAGTGACGGCCCTGCCGCTTCAAAGAGGCTCCCCTGTGGCAACTAATCCTCCTTGTGGTCGTCGATGTAGAGGATTCTGCCGCAGGACTTGCAGGTTATTATCTCCTGCCCGATGAGAAGAAGGTTTACCATCTGGTGTGTCAGTGGCATAAAGCACCCGCCGCAGAGATACCGCCCTTCCTGCCCCCCCGTGCCTCCCTGGTAACTCGTCTTGACGACCGCTTCGCCGGAGCGCGACTTGAAAAGTCCCTCGTAGCGCCTCAGCGTATCCGCGTCGAGTTTGTCCGCGACCTTGCTTCGCTGGACAGCCAGTTCGGCTTCCTGCCTGGCGGCTTCTTCGAGGGCAACCTTGACCTCGCCTTTTACGATTTCCAGTTCCTTCCTGGCTTCTTCGATGCCCTTGCCAATCGATTTTTCTTCTTCGGCAAAGCTTTCGGTGCTTATCATCATCTCGAGCAGTTCGTCCTCAACGCGGCCTTTCTCGACTTCTTCGAGGCTGACCTCTTTGAGAAAAGCCTGATATTCCTTGTTGGTCCCGGCGTTCATCATCTGGCCCTTGAGGCGGTTGATCTTTTCCTGGCGGGCCTTGATGTCGAGTTCCTTGCGGCTTATGTCACGCTGGGTCTGGGAATGCCGGTCACCAAGGCCGCCGAGCCTCGATTCCTGGGCTGCAAGCGCGGCCTGTTTATCGCCGAGGCGCCTGGGCTCGTACTCCTCCATCTTGCGGAAATGGTCGATCCGGCGGTCTATTTCCTGGAGTTCCTTGAGGATTGCCAGTTTCTCGGTTGTATCCACCCTGTGTGTCTCCCCTCTTAGCAGTACAAAAAAGAAAAGGGCCGGGAAAAAATCCCGGCCCTTGAGCTATCTCAGGCGCACACCGGCCCCATAATTTCGAGGCCATGTGCCCGCGATACTACACACCTTTGGCAACACTCTCCCCATAAATACCTCTTTGCAGGTCTTACTTGGTCATATGCTCGCGGAAACCCTCAAGTTTGCGAGACCTTATCGGGTGCTGGAGCTTGCGAATCGCTTTTGCCTCTATCTGGCGCACGCGTTCGCGAGTCACCTTGAATATGCGACCGACCTCCTCAAGCGTATAGGTGTAGCCATCGCCTATTCCGTACCGTAACTTTATAATCTCCCGCTCCCTGTACGTCAAGGTCTCAAGTACGTCGTCTATCTTTTCCTTGAGCATTTCCTGCGTTGCGGCCACGATCGGGCTTTCGGCCTTTTCGTCCTCGATGAAGTCGCCGAACATCGAATCCTCGCTCTCGCCGACCGGACGGTCGATCGAGATCGGGGGCCGCGAAATCTTCAAAACGCGCCGCGTTTCGCTGACCGACAGCTGCGTTTCCTCCGCGATTTCCTCGATGGTTGGCTCCCGGCCGAGTTCCTGTACGAGCCGCCTTGTAACGTTGCGGATCTTCGACATCGTCTCGATCATATGCACCGGGATGCGGATCGTGCGCGCCTGGTCGGCGATGGCCCGCGTAATGGCCTGCCTGATCCACCACGTCGCATACGTCGAAAACTTGTACCCGCGGCGAAATTCGTACTTGTCCACCGCGCGCATGAGGCCGGTATTGCCCTCCTGGATGAGGTCCAGGAAATTAAGGCCTCGGTTCCGGTACTTCTTCGCAATCGACACCACCAGACGCAGGTTGCCCCCCGAGAGGTCGCGCTTGGCCCGCTCATAATGCCGGTAAGCCTCGCCCACCCACTCGATGCGCCTTTTGAGCCCCGACGGCGTCTCGCACACCTTTATCTGAAGCTCTTCGAGATGCATCTTGAGCATCCGGGACATGTCTTCCTGGTCCTTGTGACCCTTGAAAGACTCGATGTCCGCGGCAAACTCACGCATCCTGCTGCTGATATTGCCGAGCTCGTCGATGAGCGGCTGCAGCCGCTGCGTCTTTATCGAGAGTTCCTCCACGAGCGACACCGCGCGGTCGCGCCCGGCCTTGATGCGCGTGCGGATCTCCCTCTTGCGCGTAGCGGAGACCTTCGAGCCCAGAAGCTCCTGAAAGAGCTCCCTGTTTCGCGTCACAATCTTCACCACCGTGTCGACATTGGCCGGGAGGCGCTTTATGATCTCGTCTTTCGAGAGATCAAGGGCATCCGACATTCGCATGGTGCGGTCAAAGGGCAGGTCGCCCGAACGCACCTCGTCGAGTATCTCCACCACCTTGTCGAGCACGTACTCGCTCTGAAGTATCCTCATCCTGAAATGCTTGCGTGTCGTCTCGATACGGCTCGCAAGCTGGATCTCGCGTTCCCTTGTGAGAAGCGGTATCTCGCCCATCTGCTGGAGATACATGCGCACTGGATCATCAATGGTCCGGTCACTGCCGGACCCGGCAAGTTCCTGCGCGATCTCCTCTTCTTCCGACGTGTCATCGTCGTGCTTGTGGGCATTCGCCTGCTCCTCGATATCGGCTTCGTCCATAAGGTCGATGCCCATATCGTCCACCTTCGCAAGTATCTCGTCGATCTTCTCGGGGCTCGTCGCCTCGTCGGGCAGAAGGTCGTTTACCTCATCATATGTGATGTAACCGCGCTTCTTGCCCTTTTCGATCAACTTCTCTATCTCTTTGTCGACCCTATCATCAACCATAGGGGCACAACCTCCACTTCAGTTTTATTGACCTTTTAAGCCCTTCTCAAATTCTCTAAGCAGTTTGTTCTGCGCATCGACGTCGCCGGCGTTGGCCCCATCAAGTAGTCTGCGCTTCAAATCAGCCCGGGTTTCGCGCCCTTTTCGCTCTTCGATGCGTTCGATGCAATCGGCCATCCTGCGCTGGTGATTGGCATGCCTGGAGCCACCCTCTGAGAGCGTGACCACGAGCGCGCCAAGACCCTGCTCTTCCACTGCTGTGACCACCGAAGCAACCTTGACCTCGCCGTCTCGCCGGAAAGCCTCGTAAACCGCCCGCAGTATAGTCGAAAGGTCCCTGTCTCTGAATTCGCCAGGGGACACACGCGCGGCGGCCGCCTCCACCAGATTCGGCTCGGCCAGTATCGACTCCAACAGCCACATTTCCTCCGGAGGACGCTTGACCTCTTGTTTTACCTCCTGGGCAACGCGTCCTCTCTTCAAGGTCTTAAGTTTCTCTCTCAGCACGCCTTCCGATACATTGAGACGCTCGGCCATGTCGCGCAGGACCGCGTTTTTCGCGACGTACAGTTCCTGTCGCGCTGCGGTGGGCACTTTGGCTACCGTCGCCAGAATCTCGTCCAGCGCACGGCTCTGCCCCGCGACTGTGCCAAGGTCGTGCCGTTTCGAGGCCAACTCGACCTTGAACTCGAAAATCTCCCTGGCTTCCTCTTTAAGCGCGAGGAAGTCCTCCTTACCCCTTTTAAGCAGAAAATCACACGGGTCTTCGCCGACAGGCAGGCGTATTATATACGCCTCAACCTCCTCTTCGAGGAAGATATCAAGACCCCTGTCGCTTGCCTTTTCTCCGGCAAAATCGGCGTCATAGACGAGATAAACCTTGTCTGCATAACGCCTTAAGTTCCGCACGTGAGGCACGGTCAAAGCCGTGCCGAGCGTGGCGACCGCATTTTCGACGCCACACTGGAAGGCCGCGAGAACGTCGGTGTAGCCTTCCATCACGAAGATTTCGTGGGTCTTGAGGGCGGCCTGTTTCGCAAGGTCGATTCCGTAAAGGCTTATACCCTTGGAAAATACAGGCGTTTCCGGCGAATTGAGATATTTCGGGGTATCGTCGCCTAAAGTCCGCCCTCCGAAGGCTATCACCCGCCCGCGAACGTCCCTGATCGGAAACATCAGACGTCCGCGAAACCGGTCATAAGCGTCGCCTTGAGCGTTTCTCAGGACGAGACCTGCCTTCTCGAGGACTTCTTCGGCGGCCTTGCTCCGGCGTCCCAGGGCACGTAGCAACGTGTCCCGTGACGGCGGGGCATACCCGAGCCTGGCGTTTTTCGCGGTTTGGTCGCCAAGCCCGCGCCCCAGAAGATACTCCCTCGCCGGCGCCCCTCGAGCGTCCTCCCAGAAATACTTCTCGTATTCCTTGGCAGCCCACTCGTTGGCCCGGTACAACTTTTCTTTGTCAATTCCGCCTTTTTCGGCGAATTCACGGTCTTCCTGTATGGGAATCCCGGCCTTTTCGGCTAACATCTTCACCGCTTCGACGAAAGATACCTTCTCCATCGCCGTCACAAAGCTGAAAACATCCCCCCCCTCGCCGCACCCGAAACACTTGTATATCTGCTTGGAAGGAATCACGAAAAACGACGGAGTCTTTTCATTATGAAACGGACAAAGGGCTTTATAGTCCTTTCCCGCGCGTTTTAGCGGGAGATATTCACTAACAAGCGCAATTATGTCCGTGGCCTCTCGGACAGCGGAAGTTGTCTCCGGGGAGATTCTGGCCACTTTCACCCTCTCCAGGACCGGCGGGTAGTCCTGTGCCCACACACTGCCCAAATAGGTAAATCTACACCATGAATCTATACG
>CALMGO010000304.1 GCA_937863625.1 uncultured bacterium | reverse complement strand
CGAGAGCGCAACCGGGTAGAGCAGAAAAGGCTCCGCAAATGGACCTAAGCAGTTTCATGGCCGCAACCAACCCACGTGTAATTTCATGCCTTGACAGCGACATAGTCGAAAGTGAAATGCGCCTTGCGGGCGTACACGCGGAAGGGGTGCGGATAATGGCGGCGCGCGGCGCTTTTACGGCGCTGAGACTTGACAGGCTCGATGTGGGGCTTGCCGGTCGGGTCAAGACGGCGATGCTGGCGGCGGGGTCGGACGCAGCGATTGAGGAGTCGGCGTGGACGGGAGGCGGGGGAACCACACCGATTATCCTCATGGGGACAAGGCGGCAGTACAAGGACGTTCTAAAGACCCTGGGAGCCCAGGGCGGCGACGCGGTCCTTCTGGCAGAGGCCGTGGCGGAGACGCTCGACAACTACAACAGCAGGTCTTTTGCGCTCAGGGCCTGCGGGAAGGTCCTGAACCTCGCGGAAGGCCGTCCGGCGATTATGGGGATTCTCAACGTAACGCCGGATTCGTTCAGCGATGGCGGGCAGTTCTTTGACGAAAAGACGGCCATCGCGCGGGGGGTCGAGATGGCCGCGGAAGGGGCCGACATCATCGACGTGGGGGGCGAATCCACGAGACCCGGCAGCAAGGGCGTCGACGCGGAGGAAGAGGCAAGGCGCGTCACCGCCGTCGTCCGCGAGATCGCCAAACAGGTCCCCTGCCCTATTTCGATTGACACGTCCAGGGAGTCAGTGGCCAGGGCGGCTCTTGACGCAGGGGCAACGATAATCAACGACGTTACGGCGCTCTCGGGCGACGCTCGAATGGCGGGGCTTGCGGCCGAACGGGGATGCGGCCTGGTGCTCATGCATATGAAAGGCACCCCGCGGACGATGCAAAAGGCGCCTTTCTACAGAGAACTAATCGGAGAGATAACAGCATTTTTGCGCGATGCCATCTCACGGGCAGTGTCAGCCGGAATCAGCCGGGAGCAAATCGTGGTGGACCCTGGGATAGGATTTGGAAAAACATTGGAACATAATCTCGAGATTCTGCGAAGGCTTAAAGAATTTGCGAGCCTTGGACGACCCATACTTGTGGGTGTGTCGAGAAAGGCATTCATAGGGGCGCTGACGGGCGCCGAGGCGGGGGAGAGGGTGTTTGGGACGGCGGGAGCGGTAGCGACAGCGGCGCTAAACGGGGCACAAATACTGAGGGTTCACGACGTAAAGGCGATGAAAGAGGCTGCGGCGGTGGCCACAGCGATAGCGGGCAGGGGCACAAGCGAGGCGAAGTGACGCATGGGAACAGTATCGCAGTTGATTGAGAAGCTGCCGGCGCCCGAGGCGCTGGTGGAGATACCGATAATCGCAGTAATCGTGTACCTGGTGCTGCGGATGCTGCACGGGACGCGGGGGGCCGGGGTATTCAAGGGGCTGGTGTTTTCGTTCACGATACTGCTGATCATATTCTGGTCGGTCATATCGTATTTCAACCTGGCTCAGGTGGAGTTCTTCGTAAGGGGGTTTTTCACGGCTCCGGCGCTGGCGCTGATGATACTTTTCCAGCCGGAACTGAGGCGCGGCCTGATACGGATAGGCCATACGCCGCTGATCGGGGGACTGTTCTGGCGGGCGTCGACAGTGGATGCAGTCGCGGAGGCGGCATTTACCCTATCGAAGCAGAAAATCGGCGCATTGATCGCGTTTCAGCGGGACGTAGGACTCGACGATTTCATTGAGGGCGGGACGCACATGGACGCGGAGGTGTCGTCGACGCTTTTGATGACGATATTCTGGCCGAATACGCCGCTGTCGGACGGTGCGGTGGTGATATACAACCAGCGCATAGCGGCGGCGGCATGTCTTTTCCCGCTGAGCGACAATCCCGAAATCGACAAGATGCTGGGAACGAGGCACCGGGCTGCTATCGGTCTGAGTGAGGATACTGACGCAGTGGTGGTGATGGTGAGCGAGGAGACGGGGATAATATCGCTGGCGGTGGGCGGGCAGATAATGAGGAACTTTGACAAGGAAACACTCGCCGCGCGTCTGAGGCTGCTTGTCAGCGGGGATAAGAGCCGCAAGAAGGCGGAGGGCGCATCATGAAGATGTCGATCCTCTCGCACATCGGGACGGGCATAATGGCGTTGATTATGGCGGTGATTTTGTGGGGATTTGCATATAACCAGAACCTGGACGAGGCGAAGGTGAGCTACCGCGTACAGATAAGCGCGCCGCAGGGGGTGCGCATGGCGCGCGACAGCGTGACGGTGGATCTCGTGGTGCGGGGGCCGCGGGGGCTGGTGGAGGCATTTCGGAATCGGCCGCTCGGTATCATCAAGAAGCAGATAACCGACGCAGAAGTGGCGGGTCTGGAGGACACGAAGACAATAACACTCCAGGTAACAAGGCAGGACGTCAACGGTGACAAGAGGCTTGTGTTTGCGGAACTTCCGTTACCGGTTACGGTGGAGGTGTCGCGGGAAGACACGAGGTTCCTGCCGCTCAGGTTCAAGACCACCGGCGCGCCGGCGCCAGGTTTTTCGTTTGACCCGGTGCGGAGTTTCGTAAGGCCGGTAACGGTGAAGGTGACCGGGCCGAAGAGCGTACTCGACAAGGCCGACGCGATTTACACCGAGGATGTCAACATAAACGGGATGTCGCTCAGCGACAGGTGGGACGTGCCGATAGTGGCCAAGATAGACGGCAAGACGGTGGCAACGGATAACACCATTGCGAGGGTATACGTTGCCCTCGACCGCAAGTCGACAACAAGGACGCTCAAGGGCATACCGGTGAAGGTCCTTGCACCGGTGGGCTACCAGTACAAGATCGCCATCGAACCCGCGACGGTGGACGTCACGGTCGAAGGGAGCGAGCAGGCCGTGGTGACGCTATCGCCGGAACAGATCAGTGTCTTTGCGGAAGTGAAGGCGGGCGACAGGCCACAGGAATCGGCTTACGTGCCGTGGCTGGTGGTTCTGGTGCCGCCGGGCCTCACAGCCAAGGCCGAGCCCGCAAACGTCAACCTGACGGTAAGCGCACCGTAGTTCACAAGGAGGCAGTTTTGACCGAAAAGACACCCAGCACGAAAGACTACGCGCAGTCGCTGTGCGCCAAGGCGCGCGAAGCGGCGACTGTGCTTGCTACGGTGTCGACGGCGGGAAAGAACAAGGCGCTTATCGGCGCGGCAGAGGCGATTCGAAAATCGGCGGCAGTTCTCAAGGAGGAAAACTCCAAAGATATCGCCGCGGGCAAATCAGCAGGGCTGTCAGCGGCGATGCTTGACCGGCTGGAACTCACTGATAAGCGCATAGAGGCGATGGCGACGGGGTTATCGGAGGTTGCGGCTCTGGCCGACCCTGTGGGGGAAATCATAAAGGGGTGGAGAAGGCCGAACGGGCTATTGATAGAGAAGGTCAGGGTGCCGATCGGCGTAATCCTGATGATATATGAAAGCAGGCCGAACGTGACGGCGGATGCGGCAGCGCTGACGCTCAAGAGCGGGAACGCCGTGATCCTGCGAGGCGGCAAGGAGGCGTACCACTCGAACATGGCCATAGCTGGGATCTTAGGCAAAGCAGTCGAAGCGGCGGGGCTGCCGGGAGGCGCGGTACAGGTCGTAGCGACGACGGACAGGGAATTTGTCAGCACGCTGCTCAAGATGACCGGGCATATAGACCTCGTAATACCGCGCGGCGGCAAGGGGCTCATCAAGAGGGTGGTCGAGGATAGCCGGATTCCGGTAATAAAGCATTATGAGGGCATTTGCCACACGTTCGTCGACAATGGGGCGGACCTCGCTATGGCCGCGGATATATGCCTTAACGCGAAGGTACAGCGCCCGGGGGTGTGCAACGCGATGGAGACGCTTCTCGTGCATGAGGCGGTGGCCGGGGAGTTTGTACCCGACATCGTGCGAAGGATGAGAGCGGCGGGGGTTGAGGTCAGGGGATGCGCAAAGACGAGGGAACTCGCGCCGGATGCAGCCGAGGCGACAGAAGAAGACTGGTCTACTGAATATCTCGACCTTATTTTGTCGATAAAGATCGTGAAGGACGTCAGCGAAGCCGTTAAACACATTCGCAAGCACGGCAGTGCGCACAGCGACGCGATTGTGAGCAACGACCATACGAGCGTCGAGTACTTTGTAAATGAGGTGGATTCGTCCGCTGTTTTTGTAAACGCGTCGACAAGGTTTAACGACGGGGGGGAATTCGGCTTTGGCGCGGAGATAGGCATCAGCACGGACAAACTTCACGCGCGGGGGCCGATGGCTCTTGAGGAATTGACGAGTTACAAATACGTTGTATACGGCAATGGACAGGTGAGGCGGTAAGTATGCCGGACGTACTGGATCAAGACGAAGTCGATGCGCTGTTAGCCGCGGTGGACACAGGAGCGATAGAGGGCGGCGAAGAGATGGGCGGCCCTCAAGAGGACCAGCGCGAGATAGCGGTGTATGATTTCAAACGGCCTGAGCGCGTCAGCAAGGAGCAACTCAGGGCGATAACGGCGCTTCACGAGAGTTTTGCGAGGAATTTCGGGGCAGCGCTTTCAGGGTTCATGCGGACGATAGTCGACGTGGAACTGGCGTCGGTTGAGCAGTTGACATACAGCCAGTTTATCCTGTCGCTGCCGAACCCGACATGCTTTGTCCTTCTGGCGGCGGAACCGCTCGAGGGATCGCTCATCCTGGAGATGAACCCGAGCATTCTTTTCCCCATCATTGACAGACTCCTTGGCGGGGGTAAGACGGCGTCGGCTATACCTGAGCGACCGCTGACCAATATCGAGTTTCGCCTGGCCAGCAAGATAATGAACCATGCGATTGAGCAGCTTCAGGAGATGTGGAGGCATGTGCTGCCGGCGGCGGAGTTTTCGATGGCGGCGACGGAATCGAACCCCCAGCTGGTGCAGATAGTGCCTCCCAACGAGCCGGTGGTTCTGGTGACGTTTGAGGTCTCAATGGGCGAGACTTCGGGCATGCTGTCGCTTTGTTTGCCATACGGGGTCATAGAGCCCGTGCTGGCGGACATGACGAAGAGGGACTGGTTTTCCTACCGGCAGAAGAAGGGCACGAAAGAACTTAAGAGCCTCATCGAGCGCGGGATCAAGCGCGCGACGGTGGATATAGCGGCTTTTCTCGGAGGCACGACGATCAGCGTACGCGAGTTGCTGGATCTTTCGCCGGGGGATATCATAAAGACCACAGCACACGCCGGGGATGAAATATCACTGGTAGTTAACAAGCGGCTCAAGTTCCGAGGAAAAGCTGGTAAGCTCAGAGGCAAGCGCGCGTTTCTCATCACGCGGCCCACTACCCCAGACGAAGAGGTTTAGCCCCCCTGCCCTGTTTTTACCCCTCGCTTTGCCACTGGCCGAAAAGCGTAATCGCCGTGGCGCGTGTTATCCTCACGTCGACGAAGCTTCCGATGAGCGACTCCGGGCCGTCAAATATGACGATTTCCTCACCCTCGGTTCTGCCAGCAAGGCCCAGAGGCCCCTTCTTGCTGGGGCCGTCGACAAGGACGGTCGCGACGCGCGAGACAAATGAGCGGTTGTGCTCGAGGCTGGACGCCTTCTGAAAGTCAAGAAGGGTATTGTTGCGGCGTTTCTTGTCGGCTATAGAGACGTCGTCGGGAAGTCCGGCGGCGGAGGTGCCTTCCCGGGGAGAGTACTTGAAGATAAAGGAATTCTTGTAACCTGCCCGGTTGACGAGATCGACGGTCTGGAGAAAATCCTCCTCGGTCTCGCCAGGGAAGCCGACAATGAAATCGCTTGCGAGGCTCACCGAGCCTGCTATCTCGCGGAGGCGGT